>CANKNL010000052.1 GCA_947483345.1 Chitinophagaceae bacterium
AGCTTCCCTTTTAACGATGATGCGAATGCCAGAGCATTAAGTTTTTTACCCCTCAATCATATTTTTGAAAGAACGGTTTCATTTATTTATATCAGTAGTGGTATATCAATTTATTATGCCGAAAGTTTAGATACCATTGCCGATAATCTGAAAGACGTAAAACCAAGTATGTTTTGTACTGTTCCCCGGCTGCTTGAAAAAACATACGAAAAGATCATGGAAAAGGGTGCCCATCTAACCGGGTTAAAAAGAAAATTATTTTATTGGTCGGTTAATCTGGCAAATGATTACGACAACCTGAAATCAAAAAATCTTTTGTATTCTTTAAAACTGGTATTAGCCAATAAACTAATTTTCAGTAAATGGCGTGAGGCATTGGGAGGCCATATAAAACTGATTGTAACCGGCGGAGCAGCCTGCCAGGTTAGATTGATCAGGATTTTTACTGCAGCCCATATTCCGATTTATGAAGGCTATGGACCAACCGAAAACAGTCCGGTTATAAGTGTTAACTGCCAAAGCAAGGGTGGCACTAAGTTTGGAACTGTAGGATTGGTTATTGAAGGCCAGGAAGTAAAGCTGGAAGCCGATGGTGAGATTTGTGTAAAAGGCCCCAGTGTTATGTTGGGCTATTATAAAAGACCTGACCTCACTGCCGAAACCATTATAAACGGCTGGTTACATACGGGCGATATCGGTGTATTTGAAGATGGCAAGTATTTAAAAATTACCGATCGAAAAAAAGAATTATTTAAAACAAGTGGCGGTAAATATGTGGCGCCGGCACCCATTGAAAACAAAATGAAGGAATCGCCATTTGTAGAGCAGATGATGGTGGTAGGTGCCGAACAAAAATTTGTTGGCGCTTTAATTGTACCATCCATCAGTAACTTAAAAGAATGGATGTTACTTAAAGACATCCCTTTTACAACCCTAGAAGACGCCATTCATCATCCAAAGGTTTTAGGCCTGTATAAAGAACTGATTGATTCTTTTAATAATTTTTTTAACCATGTGGAGCAGATCAAAAAATTTGAACTGCTGCCAAATGAATGGACCATTGAAAGCGGTGAACTTACGCCAACCCTTAAATTAAAACGAAAAGTGATCATGGAAAAGTATAAAGCAGCATTTGAAAGAATTTACAGTTAGCCGATTAAAGAAATCCTTTTTTATACCTCCTGTTTTTTAAGCCTCATGACTTATCCTTAAGTTATATGAGTTTATTGTCGAGGGCATATGCAGTAAGATCTGTATTAAATTTCAAATCCATTTTATGCAACAACCGTGTGCGGTAGGTACTGATAGTGGTTGTACTAAGTGAAAGTATTGCTGCTATTTCTGTAATCGTTTTTCCGGTTGCCAAATGTTTAAAGACATTGAATTCACGGTCACTCAGTTTTTCATGAGGCAATAAATTTGCATCTGCCGAAAAAGTATTGGCGAAAATTTCGGCAATGGCTGGTGAGATATATTTTTTTCCCAACAGTAGATTTTGTACGGCTTTTGTCAGTTCTTCAGTTGCACAATCCTTACTTAAATAACCCGAAGCGCCGGCTTTAATTGCCCGTAAAGCATATTGTGCTTCAGGGTAAATACTCAAAATCAGCACCGGTAAATTCGGGAAACTCAGCTTAATCTGCTGTAAGGCATCAAAACCACTTCTGCCAGGCATAGACAGGTCGGTTATTACCACATCCCATTTTGCAGTCATCACTTTTTTTATCAATTCTTCAGCATCGGCAGCTTCTCCTATTTCGGCCGTGGTGAAGGTATCGAGTAGAATATGTTTTAGCCCTTGCCGGGCAACAGCATGATCGTCGGCAATTAAAATTTGTAACATAATCTGATTTACAACGCAGGCAGTATTTTAATTTCGTTTCGGTATAAAATGATCTGTTTATTGTTTTCCAATTGTTTCAATAACCTGGAAATAACCACTCTGGAAGTGGCCAGCTCATCAGCAATTAAAAGATGAGAGGCTTTTATAACACTTGAACCAGTGATCCGTTGCTTATCTTTTAAATAGTCTATCAGCCTTTCATCCAATTTGTGAAAAGCAATACTTTCTATTGATTTTAATAACTCGATAAAACGCTCATTAAAACTACGCATAATGTAATTTTTCCAGCTGGGGTAAACACAAAGCCATTCATCTAATTTAATATGCGGTATGGCAATCAGTTCCACATCATCTTCGGCGATGGCTTTTACTTCACTTTTTTTGGCTTCAATACAACAACTATAAGCCATTGAACAGCTTTCGCTGCTTGATAAATAGTACAATAATATTTCGCGGCCATCTTCATCTAACCGATATACTTTTATTGTTCCGTTTAATACAATCGGCATCATCCGGATGTACTTACCGTAATCCATGATCAGGTCACCTTCTTTATAATGTTGAATAACCCCAAACTGCTGAATTTCCATCAGCAAATTAGGTTCGAATACATGGGCTAGGCTATCTAAATTCATTATGCAATTTACATAATTAACGAAACACATAATCTACCCCGGTAACCTGCGTAAGTAAAGTTTGCGGCGCATCCAGTATATCTGCATTTAAAGGGGGTGTTGGCGTAACCGGCGAATTGGCTGCCAGGTATTGTTTCATTACAGAATGCAGGGTATTATTAGTATTTTTTGCATCAACAACATTCCGCATACGACATAATATATCACTGGGGTCGCCGTCTCTTTCACAGGCACAAATTTTATAAACCTTTTCCATATCAATAGGCGCATTCCCAATTACAACTGTCTGCACTCTTTTCCCTTTTTCAGCAAAAGCATTAAAGGTTATTTTCATTCCTTTAAATTTAATTACCCAGCCACCAAACCGTTCCGAGGCATCTTTAGCAAAAACATTATGCAATTCTTTTTCAAGCCACTCCCAAATTTGTTTACCTGTTACAGATCCTGTTCTTACGGTACTATCTACCGGAAACATATCAAAAATATAGCCGTCGGTAATGGGAATGTTGCCCGTGTGATCGGGTGTTGTACGTGGCGGACAAAAACGAAATCCATTTGACAGTACAATATCTACCTCAGTCATTTTCCATTTCAATGCATCCAGTATCATGGTATCAATGGTGTTTTCCACCACAAAATATCTGTACAATGGTATGGTACTGTAACCGGCTACTTTATACATTTCATCTGCAAAAGGTTTTTCATTATTTTTTATTAATGATGATATTTCATTTGAGGGTTTGAATTTGTTTGCTGTTATTTCCACCAACTCATAATCGTCGTTAATTACTTTACCATTTTTAATAGTAAGATTGAGTTTGCCCACAAAGGAACCAAAAGCACCGGGTTCAACTACCTTGCTGTATTTACATTGAATGGGTTTGCGCACCCTTTCATGCGTATCTCCTCCAAGAATATAATCAACACCCATACATGCTTCCATATTTGCCAGGTAAATTTGCTGTGATAATCCTAAATGAGCCACAATTAAAACATAGGCACATTGCTCCTGGTTACGCAACACATCTACATAATGTTGCAGATTGACTTCGGGCTTTGTATAAATAATTCCTTTGCTGTAGTTAGGCGATTGGCGCAAAGGAACCAATGGGTCGGTATAACCGATAAAACCAATTTTTACACCCTTAATGTTCCAGATATAATAAGGCGGAAAAATAAGCTCTCCTTTTTTCCCATCTCCCAGATCATGATACATATTGGCACAAACCTTGGGTGCATTTAATGAACCCAATAAAGTTTGCATGGCTTTTTTGTAATAAATAACTTCCCAGTTGCCGGGCAAATACAAATCATAACCCAATGCATTTAAAATGGGCACCATGGCTTTACCGGTTGTTTTTACAGACAGTTCGCTGCCCTGGAACATATCACCGGTATCAATTAAAAAAGTATTGGGGTTTTTCTGTCTTTCATTTTGCAGATATGTAGCCAGGTGTGCATAGCCACCTGTTTTACGAAATACGGCGTTATCATTTTCCCAAAACAATTCATCATGCGGGTGCACCTGGCAATGCACATCGGTTGTTTGTAAAATGGAGATGCTAAAAGGTTTATCATCAACCGGAGTTTTAGAATCCTTTATTGAATTTTCTTTTGATGCTGCAATACCAATGATTGGTGTGGAAGCTAACAATCCTGCACCTCCCAGTGTACCAATTTTTTTTATAAAATCCCTTCTGTTGTTTTTCATATTGCAGGTATTAATTTTTTACTTCTGCAGAAGCTTTTTGTTTAACTGCTTCTTCTTTTTTCTTTTGTTCATCTATAATGGGATTAAAAGGACCATACTTGTGTTGTCTTTCTGTAAATACATCTGCATAAGGGCCAAAAGGATGATCAATCGGTTTTTTTGAAATATCCGGCCAGTCTTTTGGAACATTAATGTGCGGCCTTGTTTGTGAGATGATATATGCGGCAACATCCCATGCTTCATCATCTGTTAATTTCGGACTTAGATAGGTTGTTCCCTGCGGCATATTATACTTTATGTACTTAGCAAAGTTGCTAACGCGGTATAAACCAGCCCCATCATTAAAACTATTTTTTCCCCATAAAGCTGGATAGATATATTCCGTTTTTTCCGGGTTAAAAACTCCCTCTCCATTTGCCTGGTGGCAGCTTTGGCATTTTGTTGTGTAAATTGTTAACCCATTTTGTGGATCTGCTGCCCGATTAAGAAAAGTTAAATCCTTAAAACCAGAACCTGCTGCTTTTTTCCCCTTTGCAACATTCGATCCTAAAAAATTGATGTATGCTGCTATGGCCTGCATTTCTTTACCGGCAGTATCTATAGCTTTTCCATTTAAACTTCTTTCAAAACAATCATTTACTCTTTTATAAATATTCTCAATGCTTCCACTTCTTGCCCTGAATTTAGGATACAATGAAGCGACAGAACCATAATTATTGCCCCAAATTACGGTACCTGCCTGTAAATGACAATTCTGGCAATTCATCCCGTTACTCATTTGCATAACGGAGCCCCGTGGCCCAAGATATTTAGATGTGTGTGCAATTAATTCTTTACCATACTCCACCAGTAGTTTTTTTTTAGTATCAGTAATGGTATTAATGTCGGCTGCAATCCAGTAAGCAACGGTATCCTGAAATTGAATAGCTGTTTTTTCTATTTTTTCTTTTCCGGTATTATCACCATAATACAAAACAAAAGGCATGGTAATGATACCGGCCACTAAAACAATAATCACCAAAATGAGTTTATTTACCACGGCTATTAGTCCCTGTACTGTGGTATCCTGATCCTGCCCGTTAAGCATACGAATTAAATTTTAATGAGGCAATTTTTCTCTAATATAACCATATAACCAGGTACCGGCAACAGCACTTATCAATGTAACCGATATGACCCAGGCACCTGTACCAATTTGTGCATACAAAGGCCCCGGGCAGGCTCCGGTAATTGCCCATCCCAAACCAAACAATAGTCCGCCATATACCTGGCCCATATTAAATGGTTTTGGATGAAAAGTAATCACCTCTCCATAAATGGTTTTTACTTTAAACTTTTTCAGGAGCCAGACTGCAATGATACCTGTCACTACTGCACTTCCGATAACCCCGTACATATGAAAAGATTGCAGGCGGAACATTTCCTGTATACGGAACCAACTGATAATCTCAGCTTTTACAAGAAAAATTCCGAAAGCCAGGCCAACGATAACGTACTTAATATTATGATACCACTTGTGTGTAAGCTGGCTTTCATTTACACACATAGCATCTAATGAACGCACTTCAAAGTCTTTATTAGTTTCTGTAGATATTTGCATTTTTATTTTTTAAAGAGAAAGAATTAATGGAAGAATAAGGTTTGACATTATAAAACCACCGACCATAAAGCAAACCGTTGCTACCAATGATGGCCACTGCAGTGTTGATAGCCCCATAATAGAATGGCCACTTGTACAACCTCCGGCGTATCTGGTACCAAAGCCTACCAAAAATCCACCAAGTACAATTATTATTAACCCTTTTAAAGATAACAGGATTTGCCAATTGAATAACTGGGTAGGCATCAACCCGGAATAATCAGTTATACCATAACCTGCCAGATCACTGGCCAACTTTGCATTAATTTTTATCGGCTCAGGGTTGGCCAATAAATTCATGGCAATTACGCCACCTAAAAAAATACCCAGAACAAAAAACAGGTTCCATATTTCTTTTTTCCAGTCGTATTTAAAAAAAGGAATGTTTGCCGGAATACAGGCGGCACATACATGACGAAGTGATGAGCTGATACCAAATGTTTTATTGCCGATGATCAGTAATGCAGGAACTGTCAATCCTATTAAAGGGCCTGCAACATACCAGGGCCATGGATGTTTGATCAATTCTAAAATATTCATAATTGTTTTGCTTTTAATATAATTTAACCACCCTGTATCAGAATGGCAGCAAATTACCAATTAGAATCTATTTTACAAATTGATTTATATTATTCCATGTACCCCCATTAATTACATTGTTAAATCCATTTTGCTGTAAGATAGTTTTAGCCTGGCTGCTTCTGCCACCACTGCGGCAAAATACAATAATATTTTTTTTGTTTTTAAATTTGGCTAACTGTGTTCGAACCTTATCCACCGGTATATTTACCGAGCCTTTTACATGCCCTTCGGCAAATTCACCGGCTGTTCTTACATCTACCAAAAAAGCACCTTCATCAATAATTGATTTTAAATCAACTGCAGGTGCACTGCTGAATAATTTTTGAAATAAGTTCATGTTGTATTTTTTAATTTGTGAATTTTTTGATTAGTTCAACTAAGCCTGCTTTAGGCACTACGCCACTTTGCCGCCAGAGCGGTTTGCCATTTTTAAAAAGAATAAGTGTTGGTACCCCTTGTACCTGGTATTCATTAGCAGCCTGCGGACTTTTATCTACATCTACTTTAATAATGGTAACGGCATCGCCAATTTCTTTTTTTACATCTTTAAGTATAGGGGCCATCATTTTACAGGGGCCACACCAGGTTGCAGTAAAATCAACCAGTACCGGTTTGTTTGTATTGATGATCTCTTTAAATGTCATGATGAGTGTCTTCTTCTTTTAAAACTGTTTTTTTCTCTTCTTTCTTAAACATGCTAAACAATAAAGACCCCATAACAGCTCCGTAAATGGTGCTGTTAAGGGGTTTTGAGGTGATCATACAGGTACCGCTTGCGCATCCTACCTGCTGCCAGTAGAAATAACCGGCGATGGCACCAACTGCAGCACCAATAATAATCAATGCCTTATTTTTAAACCACTTCTTCATAGGAAATATCTTTTGTTGAATCCTGATTTTTTTTAAGCGGGGCGGCACATCCTGCTGTACCACAACAACCCATGTTAAATACCGGCAAAGCCGTAAATATGAAGCCTGCAAAAGCAAACAGGATATCCTTGGCTATTACAGCCTGAACCAAAATAGCAATACCCATTCCCAAACGCAGGAATCGCATTAATGTCCAATTTGATAAAATAGTTTCTTTCATGACTTCCATTTAGTTATGCAAATTTAAATGCAGCAAGCTGAAATTTAAGTAACAAAGGTTACAAAGCCTCATTTGTTTGTGTACTAATGTTGTTTATTCTTCTTAGCCTATCCATTTTATTGTTTGGTAATGTGACTAATGTCACATTTTAAGGAGTTGCAAATTCTTAATTTTGTGTTTTATGTATCACTTATTTACTGTTGTAAGTAATAGCAATACAAATTTTATTGATAACTAATTAAACAGGCCTAATTAAAAAAATTAAAATGAAATACATTATAGTAGGCGCAGTAGCCGGCGGAGCCAGTACAGCTGCCAGATTAAGAAGGCTTGATGAACATGCAGAAATCATCATTTTTGAAAAAGGAGAATATATATCTTATGCTAACTGCGGTCTTCCCTATTATATAGGTGATGTGATCAAAGACCGTAATAAACTGTTTGTGCAAACAGCCGCTTCTTTTAATCAACGGTTTAATATTGATGTAAGAATAACAACTGAAGTAACAGCTATTGACCCTCTAAAAAAGACGGTAACTGCTCGTAAACAGGCTACCGGCGAAGTTTATGAAGAAACATACGACAAGCTGATACTATCACCAGGCGCCGAACCATTACGACCGCCATTACCCGGTATTAACCTGGAAGGCATTTTTACTTTAAGAAATGTAAACGACACCGATTATATTAAAAATTATATTCAGCAAAAACAGGTAAAAAAGGTTTTGGTAATTGGGGCTGGTTTTATTGGCTTGGAAATGGCTGAAAATTTTCATGATCTCGGACTGGGGGTAACCCTAATAGAAATGGGAAATCAAATTCTTGCCCCTGTAGATTTTCCGGTGGCGGCCATGGTGCAGCAGCATATCCGTAGTAAAGGCGTTAATCTTCGTTTAAGCACAGCTGTTACCGGATTTACAAAAAACGGAGAATCACTTGAGGTGTCGCTTAATAACGGCGAAACGTTGATAGCGGATATGGTTTTATTGTCTATTGGAGTGCGCCCCGATACACGACTGGCAGTTGCAGCAGGACTTAAAATAGGCAACGCCAGAGGCATTTGGGTAAATGACTATTTACAAACATCTGATCCCGATATTTATGCCGTTGGCGATGCCATTGAATTTGAAAATCCAATTACCGGGCAATCCCTGATTACGTACCTGGCCGGACCTGCAAATAAACAGGGACGCATCTGTGCCAATAATGTGGTGTTAGGAAATGTACATAAATATAAAGGCGCCATAAACACTGCCATTGTAAAAGTTTTTGACATGACGGTTGCCACAGCGGGCACGGCAGCCAAACATTTAAAAGCGGCGAACATTAATCATATTGTTTCCACCACCCATAGCGGATCGCATGCTGCCTACTATCCCGATGCCAAACAAATGACCATTCAGATCGCTTTTTCGCCGGATGATGGCCGTTTGTTGAGTGCGCAGGTTGCCGGATATGATGGGGTTGACAAGCGGATTGATATTTTATCTTCCTTTATCACACAACATCAAACTATTGATGAACTTATTAGTTTTGAACATGCCTATGCTCCACCTTACTCTTCGGCAAAAGACCCGGTTAATATGGCTGGTTTTGTAGCTGAAAATATTTTACTTAAGCGATTACGTATTTTTTACTGGAACGAACTTACCAATATAAAATCAACCGATATCCTTTTAGATGTACGCCGAAAAGATGAATATGATGCTGGTAAAATAGAGCAGGCCATTAATGTACCCGTAGATGAGCTAAGGAGCAGGCTTGATGAGATTCCAAAAGATAAAAATATTTTTATTTATTGTGAAGCCGGATTAAGAGGATACCTGGCACAAAGAATTTTGGTTCAAAGCGGCTTCAAAAATGTATCTAACCTGTCGGGCGGATATCAGTTATGGCGCGCCTGTACAGCAGAAACCGGCCAGCCGGTTAATTAAATTAAAAACCGGTATGCAGCTCATTTGTATTGAGCGGCATAACCGGTTATGATAAACCAATCTTATTGCTCTTTTTTTACCGCACAGGTATTTAGCCCAATAATTGTATACAGCGGACAAAAACTGATGAGGCTTGTTAATACAAAAACCCCTGCCAATACCAGTAATACAATAGCCGATATACCGGAAATGATATTGGTGAAGTATAAACCAGCCACTATGGCTGCAAGTATAATTCTCACAATTTTGTCGGTAGTTCCCATGTTTTTTTTCATAATAATTAATTTAAACTGTAAAATAAATAATTGCCCTTAAACCATTTGTAACTTTTATCACATTGCAGTTTTCACATTCCCACTATGCTTTCCCGGTGAATCGGGTAAACCGGTTGTTTTATAATTTTGCATTTTTTTTATTACCCCCTGTTTTAACAGATTAAAACAGAAAAGGAAAAAGCCTTGAACTCATTGCCATGTAATTTTTATACCCATCAAATTTAAGAAGTAACATTTTTTCTTCCCGTTTAAGTTTAATGATCAAAACAATAAATAAAGCCACTGAAACAGCTAATCTTACCCGGGTAAAATGACTCATTAATAAGCCCGCCGCGCCAAACAAAATGGCAGTGTACATGGGATGCCTGATAAAACGATATGGTCCATTGGTCACCAATATGGCATCTGCAGCAGGCTCTGGCATTATCCGCAACTTACTTTTTTGCATGGCCAGTATGGCCCATGAAACCAAAAGAACAGATACTATGATAAAAATATACGCCGCAAGCGGCAACCTATTGAATGGCGCATCTTTTAGTAAGAAAAAAATAAAGAAGAATTGTAAGGTAACCAGTAAAAGTGACTTGAACCGATTGGGCATATTGAACCTTTATGTAAATATAAAACTATTATAACCCTGTTTAAAACAACAGATCTGCCAATCCGCTATGCATGCCTATTTTTATTCCGCAACGGGTATGGTTGTCAGTAATTTCTCTTCAATAATTTTTTTAAAAATATGTTTAGGCAGGGCTCCCGGCTGCATCATCGGTTCGCCCTGGGCATCAATAAATAGTATAGTAGGGATACTTTGTATTCCAAATACAGAAGATAATTCCTGCTCGGTATCTGTATTTACTTTATAAATAAGGATACGGTCTTTGTATTCTTCAGACAATTCTTCCAATACGGGAGCTACCATTTTGCAAGGGCCACACCAATCGGCATAAAAATCAATAATGGCGGGCAGTTTCCCCGCATATTTCCAGTCTTCGTTTATATCGTAGTTAAACACGTTGTCTTTAAAAGACTGTGTTGTCATTTGTAAAGTGGCCATAAAGATTAATCATTTTTGTAAAGGTAGAACGGTTATGTAGCCCGTCGCGTAACTTTTGTTACTGTTTGATCTCATTCTATTTTTCGGCAGCCCAGCATAAACATGTTGTTCAGAAAATAATTCCAACTTTAAAAAAAGGCAACCGTTAAGCTACCTTCTTTATTTTCTCTATGCTTCTATACGTTTAACTTTTTTATGCTTTCATCACTTTACTCTGGCAAACAAAATCAGTTCTTGGTAAAGCCGTATTGGCAATGGCTTTATATCCGCCTTGTACTTCTGTAAAATTTCTATAGCCCCGGGCCTGTAATATAGAGGCAGCGATCATACTTCTGTAACCACCGGCACAGTGCACATAAAAATGTTCATCAGCATCAATATCCTTTATCCAGTCGTTGATATTAGCCAATGGCCGGTTATAGGCCTGGTCAACATGTTCGGATGCATATTCAGTCTCTTTTCTGATATCAATAATTTTATCTTTGCCAATCTCCACTTCACCTGCAAATTGTTCAGCAGATATCCTGTCTACCACATCTGCTTCTTTACCAGTCTGTAGCCAGGCAGCAAAGCCGCCTTGTAAATGCCCCAGCACATGATCAAAACCAACACGGCTTAACCGGGTTACCGCTTCTTCCTCCTTTCCTATATCGGTAACGAGTAATAGCGGTTGTTTTACATCTATGATAAGTGCGCCTACCCAGGGCGCAAAATCGCCATCTAATCCAATATTGACCGATTGGGGAATAAAGCCCTTATAAAAATCAAGACTGGTCCTGGTATCCAATATCAACGCTTCACTATTTTCTGCAGCGGCTTCAAATTCATCGGGAGATAAAGCCCGCAGGCCATTATTTAAAACAGTTTCAAAACTTTCATACCCTTTCTTATTCATGGCTACATTCATACCAAAATATCCCGGAGGCGGCTGTAAACCATCTGTTACCGCTTTTATAAAGGCTGCTTTGTTGGGTTGATTTAATGCATAATTCATTTTCTTTTGATTACCCAGGGTATCTATTGTTTCCTTCATCATATTTTTTCCGCAGGCACTGCCGGCGCCATGAGCAGGGTATACAATCAGATCATCAGCCAATGGCATGATCTTGGTCATTAAACTTTCATAAAGTAAACCTGCAAGATCTTCCATAGACATATTGGCCGCTTTTTGTGCCAGGTCCGGCCGGCCCACATCTCCCAGAAACAGGGTATCGCCGCTGAAAATACAATGATCTTTTCCTACAGCATCTTTTAACAAAAAGGTGGTGCTTTCCATGGTATGGCCCGGTGTATGCAATACTTTTATGGTTATATCGCCTATCTTAAATTCTTCGCCGTCCTTTGCTGAAACACAATCAAATTCACAAGCTGCATTTGGGCCATAAACGATAGCTGCTCCGGTCTTTTTACGCAAATCCACATGTCCGCTGACAAAATCTGCATGAAAATGGGTTTCGAAAATGTACTTGAGTTTTACATTGTCTTTTTGAAGGCGTTCCATATAGGGTGCTGTTTCGCGCAACGGATCAATAATTGCAGCCTCTCCATTACACGTGATATAATAAGCTCCCTGTGCCAAACATCCTGTGTAAATTTGCTCTATTGTCATCATTATTTTAATTTTTATAAAATTCTATAATATTTATTTTAAAATTGGTAACATAAGTAACATTACTGTTTAACGCCATTGTTTTATTTTTTCACCAGATTAATAAATAATTCTGTTCCGGCTCTTTTAACAAATGAGTTATTACAGAGTTCAAAAGTATTAAAATTAAAATCCTTTTCAAACAATGGTTCATACAAGCCTTTGCTGCCGCCAAAAGGTGGGCCCTGTTTTTCAAATTCCGTGTTGAATAAAACGCCAACCAGTTTGCCACTGATGACCAGCAGTTCTTTCATCTTAGCCACATAATCTTTTCGTAAGCGTGGATCAATGGCACAGAAAAAGGTTTGTTCAAGTATCAGGTCATAATCACCCCTGTGGTTAAAAAAATCACCGACTATGATTTTTATTTTGGAATTACCCTGATATCTTTCTTCCAATTGGGCTACCAAAGTGGGTGCAATATCAATGACTGTAATATTTGTAAACCCTTTCTGCAACAGATAATCAGCTTCATAAGTATTGCCACAGCCCGGTATTAAAATGCGTACGGCTGTATGGGTAAGCTGATCAACATAGGCTTTCAATGGCGGAGAAACCTGCCCCAGATCCCAGCCGGTTGTATGCGCCTCATATTGTGTATTCCAAAAGGTTTCATCCAGCAAAACATCACTGGAGTCAACATTGTTATCTGCTTCACTACCCATATTGTTTTTCATCATTTAATAAATTTTATTTTAGCAGCATTTCCTTTATAATAATATAAATACCCATCACTAAAATAAACCAGCCAAATCCTTTTTTTAATTTATGGCCTGCCATTTTTTTAGCCAATGCGCCGCCAATAAAAATACCAACTATGGCTATAGCTGTAATGATCAATAAAAATTTCCAGTCCATTGTAATATGTGCTAAATCGCCGGTAAATCCAATTAAAGAGTTAAGTGCAATAATTAAAAGTGATGTGCCAACTGCCATTTTCATGGGCATCTTTAAAATAAGTACCAATGCCGGAATAATTAAAAATCCGCCACCGGCTCCCAAAAACCCGGTCGCCAATCCTACCAAAATGCCATATAAAAAAAGTTTTGATGTACTGCCTGATGACAGTTTTTCGTCAGATTGCGGAACGCCCTTTTTATCACCAATCATCGCCACAGATGCCATCAACATCAACATGGCAAACAAAACCATGATGACCATGGATTGTTTAACCTGAAAACGCCCCATGCTGAATAATACATCGGGGATTGCATGTACAATAAACTGGCGCGTTAAAAACACCGTGGTTATAGACGTTAGTCCGAATAGCAAAGCCGTTTTTGTACTTACCAGTCCTTTACGATAATTATTAACAGCGCCAACCAACGATGTAGCCCCTACAACAAATAATGAATAAGACGTTGCCAGTA
>CANKNL010000053.1 GCA_947483345.1 Chitinophagaceae bacterium
ATGCATCACGAAACCTCGGCATCGGTAACTAATTACGAACGCCAGATGGATACCGCATACCGATTTATGAAAGCCAATGGCTATGATGCTGTAAAGACGGGTTATGTGGGGCATATTATTCCGCGGGGCGAACACCACGACGGACAATGGATGGTGAATCATTATGTAAGGGTAGCACAAAAAACAGCCGATTATAAAATTATGCTGGATGCGCATGAACCGGTTCGCCCTACAGGCCTCAGCCGAACATATCCCAACTGGCTGGCTTGCGAAGCGGCAAGAGGCATGGAGTTTAATGCCTGGAGCGATGGCAATAAACCAAATCACGATGTTATTTTACCCTTTACCCGTTTTATGGGCGGGCCAATGGATTATACACCGGGTATTTTTCAACTGGAGCTGAATTACTGGGATAAAAATAAAAAGGAAACCATACATACCACATTGGCCAAACAGTTGGCCCTGTATGTAACCATCTGCAGTCCTTTACAAATGGCCGCTGATCTGCCCGAGAGCTATGAAAAAAAATTGGATGCATTTCAGTTTATTAAAGATGTGGCCGTAGATTGGGACGATAGTAAATACCTGGAGGCCGAGCCCGGCGAATATATAACGGTGGCGCGTAAAGCTAAAGGAACCCATAACTGGTTTTTGGGTTCCATTACAAATGAAAACAGCCGCAACAGCCAGGTTAGTCTTGATTTTTTAGATGCCAATAAAAAATATACAGCCATTATGTATGCCGATGCACCGGATGCCGACTATCAAAAAAATCCGGCTGCTTACATCATCAGCAAGCAGGTAGTGGATAATAAAACTGTTTTAAACCTTAAATTAGCACCGGGTGGCGGAACGGCCATCAGCATCATGCCGGTAAAATAAATGGTCAACATTCAGGACTCTGTGTGTGATTAAATCACCGGTTAAATTGAATTGATAATTATCCGGTTTTTTGCCCATGCGATTATTTATACGGCCCGGTTTAGTTATAGGCTTAGGCTATAAATTAATGCAGCATTACGTTGCAGGGGTAGTTGTTATATAGGTCTATGGTAACAATTAGTGTTGCCTGTAAAAAAGAGCGGCGCCATGTCATTGTATCTTACCTTTACTTTTTACAAAACTGATAATACCATCCAAGTGAAAAAAAATATTGGTTTACTACTTTTGCTGGTTGTAATGAATTGCTTTACTGTATTACTGGCACAAACGGCTACTGAATTTAATAACCAGGGCCTGGAAAAGTTTAAAGCCAAAAATTATGCTGCTGCGCTACTCGATTTTAATAAGGCCACAGCGCTGGATGCTAAAAATGAAAAAGCTTTTCACAACAGGGGCCTGGTAAAATATGCGTTGAAAGATTTTACAGGCTCAATAAGCGATCATACCAAAGCCATTGAATTAAATGCGGCATACAGCAATGCCTATAACGACCGGGGCATGGCTTATAACCGGCTTAATGATTTTGCAGCGGCCTTGTTGGATTTTGATAAAGCGATCGCCATTGACCCGGCCTATTATCAGGCATATAAAAACCGGGCATCGCTGAATTATGCGGCAAAAAATGAAGCCGCAGCCGACAAAGATTATGCCACCTGTATCACATTAAAGCCAACCGATGCAGATGGGTATGTAGGAAGAGGATCGATTAAAAGTAATCAGAATAAATATGCCGAGGCCATTGTTTTTTATGACCAGGCGATTGCCCTGGAACCCAATCTGGTTATAGCTGTACTTAACAGGGGTAATGCCAAATTTGCCAGTAAAGATGTGGCCGGCGCACTGGCCGATTTTTTAAAAGTGACCACTTTACAACCCAATAATGCCAATGTGTATTTTAATCTGGGGGTTATTTATACCGGTAAAAATAAAAGTGCTGAGGCCATTGCCGCATTTAAAAAGTATAATAGTTTTTTACCCAATGAATGGCCCGGTTACAAAAATATGGCCGATGTGTTTTATCAGCAATTGGCTAAATACGACAGCAGTGAATTTTATTATAACAAAGCCTGGCAACTCAATAAAAAAGATAAAGACATTATAGAAAGACTGGCCTATAGTATGCTAAATCAAAAAAAGATACCCGACGCCGTGGCCATGTTTAAAAATCAGATTGCTTTTTTGCCGCAGGATCCCTGGGGTTATTATAATTTGGGTGCAGCCTTAAGTGTGGGAAAACAACCCGAAGAATCGATCAAAAATCTGGATATGGCATTGGACAAACGTATGGTAGAACTGCCCTTTTGGGAAACAGATAAAAACCTGAATAATGTGCGTATGCTGGGCGATTTTAAAAATATGTTGAAAAAATATTTTAATAAAGATATTCTCGCCAAGTATCCGAATTTGTTTGGTGGATTTTAAATGCCAACTTAATATTGGGCAAGTCGTATTCTGATTGTCTAAAGAAAAATATAACTAAAACTAAACGGTATAATCTGTATGAAAAAAATAGTAGTTTGTTCATTTATTTCGGTATTCATTTTTATAACGGCCTGTAATACCAGCAGGCAGTCCGCTTCAACAACCGATAATGGCATCATTAGCATCACTCTGGTGCAGATCAATGATGTGTATGAAATAGCACCGCTAAATGGAGGCAAAGCAGGTGGCATGGCCAGGGTGGCATCCCTTAAAAAAACAATTCTCAGCGAAAATCCCAATACCTTAATGCTGATAGCCGGCGATTTTTTGAGTCCATCGGTGTACAACAGTTTAAAATATGAGGGCAGCAGAATACGGGGGAAACAAATGGTGGAAGCCATGAATGCAGCAGGCGTTGACCTGGCCGTTTTTGGTAATCACGAATTTGATATTCCGGAAGCTGACCTGCAAAGCCGCATCAATGAATCAAACTTCACATGGATATCTTCTAATACTTTTCAAAAAAAAGCTGAAGGTCTTTTACCATTTGTAAAACATCAGGCTTCGGGTGATGCCGCATTTCCTCAAACCTATATCTTACAAATGAAAGATGCTGATGGCACTACAGCCAAAATTGGTTTTATAGGTCTGACACTGCCATTTAATAAAGCGGGATATGTAGGTTATACTGATGCTTTTGCAACTGCGCAAAAATTGTATGATCAGCTTAAGGATTCCTGCGAAGCCGTGGTAGCCATTACACACCAGTCTATGGACGATGATATTAAACTGGCCAGGCAAATACCCGGGCTGGCATTGATCATTGGCGGACATGAGCACGAGCGGCATTATGCTAAAATTGGCCAGGTGTATATTACCAAGGCAGATGCCAATGCCAAATCGGCCTATATGATTAAGTTAACAATAAATAAAAACCGGCATATGCGTAAGGCAGAAGCCAGTCTTATAGATATTAATGAAAGCATAGCCATAGATTCAGCTACGGATGTGGTTGTAAAAAAATGGTCAGCTATTGCCAATAAAAGTTATGCCTCGCTTGGTTTTGATGCCACAAAAATTTGCATGCAATCGGGTGAGCCACTTGATGGCAGAGAAGCGTATATCCGTACCACTAAAACAAATTTTACCAGTCTGATCGTTACCGCTATGGAAAAAGCATCACCGGCAGCAGACCTGGTTATTATTAATTCCGGTTCAATAAGGGTGGATGATATTTTACAAATGCCCGTTACACAATATGATGTTATACGCAGTCTGCCTTTTGGAGGCAGCATCATGGAAGTGGATATGAAAGGAAGTCTGCTTATACAAATATTAAACGCCGGTAAAAAAAATGTTGGCGCCGGTGGGTTTCTTCAATATTCTCAAACAGTAACCAACGACAGTGTTGCCGGTACCTGGGCTTTACAGGATAAACGCATTGAGGCCGATAACGTTTATAAGGTAGCCATCACCGATTTTTTAATGACAGGTGGCGAAGCGAATATGGATTTCCTTACCGCCAAAAACCCTGATGTGGTAAAGGTTTACCCGGTATTTACGGCTTTAAATGATCCCCGGAGTGATGTGCGCAGGGCGATCATTAATTTTATGGAAGGGCTGGGGAAATAATATCAGCAACAACTGATATTATTCATTTTATCATGCCGGGGATATGTAAAATACTATCCGTTAAAAATCATAAATAGGTTTACACCTGTTTACATTAAATGGGGCATCAACTCGGAAAGCGAAACCATTTGCCATTTACTTCTATGAGTACATCAGCCGCACTGGGCCATAAAGGTTTTATCGAATTTTTTTTCTCCCAATCTTTTAAAGCGTCTTTGAGCTCTTTTAATTTATCGGGTTGTTTGGCAGAGAGGTTAACCATTTCTTTGCGGTCTGTAGCTATATTAAAAAGGTAGCTGATTTTATTTTTTTCATTCACCACTAATTTCCAGTCGCCCTGGCGAAAGGCTTTTGAATACCCATTTCTCCAAAAAAATAGTTGATGAGGTAAGGCCGTATCTGTTTTAAGATAGGGGAGCAGGTTAACGCCATCATAAGGGCGGTCGGTAGCCAATGGGGCTTCTGATACAGCGGCAATGGTACTATAAATATCCAGTGCAGAAACGGGGTGGGTATAGGTTTGTCCGCCTGATAGGCCCTTGGGGTATTTTATAAAGAAGGGAACTGCCAGGCCGCCATCAAAATGCGTGGCTTTGCCGCCGCGGAGTGGTGCATTATCGGTAGCTCTGGTATAGGTGGCACCGCCATTATCGCTGATAAAAAAAATAAGGCAGTTATCACTCAATCCTTCCTCATCTAATTTTTTAATGACTGATCCAACGGCATCATCAAGGGCTTCAATCATGCCACTGTAAACGCGTTTAACCGAATCGGTTACAGACTGCAGGCGGTCGAAATATTTTTTTGGCACCTGAAATGGATCATGTGGTGCATTAAATGACAGGGTAAGAAAAAAGGGTTTTGATTTATTTTTTTCAATAAAATCAATGCCTTTATCGGCCAGCGTAAACGTAAGATAACCGGGATCTTTTACTATGGTTCTGCCTTCTTTAATGGCAGTAGAGCCATGCCGGGGAGCCCAGGCCGGTATCTCCGAAAAAGCCCAGGGCAGATGCATGTTGATGTACAGGCTGCTATCAACAGGGTCATCAACATAGCGGCTGAGCGCCCCATCAAAATAATAACTGTAATCAAATCCATGCTGATCGGGAAATACATCGGGCGAAGAACTCAAATTCCATTTGCCAATGTAACCTGTTGAATAGCCTTTTTGTTTTAGCAGATCAGCGATGGTTATTTCACCGGTAGGCAGGTCAGTAACATACACGGAGCGGTCTAAAAAAAAATCGGGCTTCAGTGTAGCAATGCCCACAGGTTTCTTTTTTGCCGATAAAAAATGACGGGTTAATGTTTTCTTAACCGAAGGGGCAAACTTATCGTACAGCATAAATTCTGCTCCAAAGCGTTGCTGATAGCGGCCTGTAATGATGCCCATGCGTGAAGGGGCACAAATGGGTGAGGTCACATAGGCCTGTGTAAAACGGGCTCCCAGTACCCCCAACGAATCGATATGGGGTGTGTGTACATATGTATTTCCATAACTGGCCAGGTCGCTATACCCAAGGTCATCGGCAATTATAAGAATGATATTGGGCTGTGTTTTGGTTTGTGCCCATGCATTAACCAGGGTAAAAAATACCAGCAATAGGGTTTGCGATAGCGTTTTTAGAATCATATTTTTTAGTGGCCTGGGGTGATGTTTACCGGTTAAAAGCCAAGTTAAAATAAAATCGGCAAAAAAGAGGAATGGACTAAAATATCAAAAGTGACTTTAGTTCATCCGAAGAAACTTTAGCAGGAGCAAACCATATTAACTTGATTAAACGAGTGTAACCAACTTTAAGCTAAAGCTTCCCCCTCTTTCACATAATGCACTCTGGAAAGCGGAATAACCAATTACATTTCGTCCCAAATATTTACTATATTTGGGACGAAATATAAGAAATGACACGACCAGTTGTAACAAATACAGTTATTGAAGAGCTTAAAAAACTGCAAAAAGGAAGCATTCTTTTTGTAGATGACTTTTTGGATTTTGGTAATCCCGAAAGTGTAAAAAAAGCATTGTTCAGGATGGAACAAAAAGGCTTGCTTATTCGTTTGGCTCATGGCATTTACTTATATCCAAAAACGGATAAAACTTTGGGCGTATTATCTCCTTCAGCAGAAGAAATGGCCATGGCAATAGCAAAAAGAGATAAGGCAAGGATAATTCCAACTGGTGTTCAGGCATTAAATAAATTGGGGCTTTCAACTCAAATTCCTTTAAAAGTTGTTTTCTTAACCGATGGTGCAGCAAGAAGCATTAAAATTGGAAAACGAACGATTACGTTTAAGAAAACAAGTCCCAAAAGCTTACTAGCAAAAGGCGAAATAAGTGGACTGGCTATTCAGGCATTAAAAAGCATAGGAGAGCATAAAATTGAAAAGGAGATTTTAACAAGGCTACTCAATATTCTTAAAAAAGAAAAGAAAGAAAATATTGTGCATGATGCCAAACTTGCACCAGCCTGGATAAATAAAATACTAATGAGTACAGCAAAATAATATGAACACAGATTGGTTAAAAATAGCGAAAGAAAGACGCATTGAAATTCTCAATCAAGCCAGTAATAGTACAGGGCTACCAGCTATTGCCATTGAAAAAGATTGGTGGGTAACAATGACATTAAAAGCTTCTTTTGAATTAAAGTATTCTACAAGCATTGTTTTTAAAGGTGGCACTTCGTTAAGCAAAGGTTGGAATCTGATAGAACGATTTTCGGAAGATATTGATTTGGCAATTGACAGAAAATTCTTTGGTTTTGAAGGTGATATCGGTAAAAGCCAAATCAAAAATTTAAGAAAGATATCCTGCGAATTTATTTCCACCACTTTCTTGGAAGATTTAACAAAGTTGTTTACCAAATGGAAAGTAATTGATGAATGCCAATTAAATGCTCAACCAATTACAGATTCAGATAAAGACCCACAGGTAATTGACATTCAATACAATTCTGTATTTGACAAATCTGATTATTTGCCACAGAGAGTTTTAATAGAAGTAAGTTCCCGTTCATTGATGGAGCCAAGTGAAAACAGGGAAATCAAATCAATACTTAGTGTGGCATTTCCAAATCAAGAATTTGCAACTGAAACGTTTAGTATTTCAACCGTTTTACCACAAAGAACATTTTTAGAAAAGATATTTTTATTGCACGAAGAATTTTCGCAGCACACAACGAAAATTCGTATTGACAGGTTATCAAGACACTTGTATGATTTAGAAAAATTAATGGACACAGAACATGGAAAGGCTGCGATCAATGATACAGATTTATATAAGGGCATAGTTGCACACAGAGAAAAATTCAATCCGCTTCGTGGCCTTGACTATGCTAACCACATTCCAAGTAAAATAAAAATCATTCCACCCAACTCAGTAATAAAAGAGTGGGAAAAAGATTATCAGGCTATGACACAGAATATGATTTATGGTGACCCATTAAATTTTGACAAGCTAATAAAGAGGATTCAGGAATTGCAAGAAAGAATAAATGCAATGGCTCACTGACCCACGCAAAAGCAGTATCATTTAACTGCTGCTGAAGCCTATCATATTTTATGGTGCGGTCTTTTATTTTGACAAGGCCCTGACTTATCTTTTCCTTTTTTAATTGAATCTCATCACCCGAAAAGGTGTTTTCCTGTTTATTCGGTTCCTGTAAATATTTTTCGGCCTATTTACAAGACGATGGGAGGGTTTTTAACAAAAGCTACTGAAGGGCTTTAGTAAACCTGCCTGCCGGTAGGCTGGTACCGGTTGTACTTGCTATGAGATTCAGTCGGTATTATTAGGTTAGTAAAGCGATGCACGATCTGTTTTTACACCCAAGGGCCCAATCAGAATACCGGGCACGGGCAATGGCAGATTTTTTTGTTTTGTAATGATTAACTGAAGCTGGTTCCTAAAACCTGATGACGGGTTATTGAGTTTAATCAAATAAGCATATGATGTGAATCAGTATTTGTGCAACAAACAACATGTAAATTGTATTCTAAACCAGGGTATTAAAAATCGGTTTCCCATGAAATGGATGGGCAGCTGCAGATCAGGTACAACCAATACTTATTTGCCTGCAGATGGATCTGTGACCGGGGTAGCCTTTTAAATGAAACTGATTTCTTAAGCCACCTGCTTAACCGAAGTTGATAAATACTATTTTATGAAACAAATTATTGTGACCACTGATTTTTCCCCTGCAGCGTATAATGCAGCCCGTTATGCTGCCGATATGGCGTTAGTTGTACAGGCCAACCTGTTGCTGTTGAATGTGGTTCAAACGCCTGTTGGGTATAGCGATCTGCCGATTGTGATCAGTCTCGAAAACATGATGCGCAGCTCGGAAAAAGATATGGATGACCTGAAAACAGAGTTACTGAAAATCACTAACGGCCAGATTAAAATTGAAGCCGAAGTGGGTATGGGATCATTTTACGGGGAACTGAAAAATGTATGTGAAAGGATAAATCCGGATGTGGTAGTGATGGGTAGCCAGGGTAAAACTGCCGCCGAGCATCTGATGTTTGGTTCGCATGCGGTGCATGCCGTAAAGTACTTAAACTGGCCGGTGCTTACGGTGCCTCCCGGATTTAGTTTTACCGGGTTAAAAAAGATTGCCCTGGCAAGTAACTTAACTGCGGTGGTTGAAACCACGCCTATAAAAGAAATTGCCCTGTTTGTGAATACTTTTGATGCCGAATTTCATATACTCAACACGGCTAAAAAAGAAGCCTTTGACGAAAACATGGTATTTGAATCGGGGTTGATGCAAGAGATAACCAAGGCGCTTAAACCTCAATTTCATTTCATAGGGGCCGAAAATACAGACCAGGGTATCATTGATTTTGTAACTGCCCATCATATTGACCTGTTGATTGTATTGCCCCGGCGGTATAATTTTTTCGAAAACCTGGTACACAGAAGCCATACCAAACAACTGGTATTGCATTGCCATGCACCGGTTATGTCTATCCATTAACTGAATTTTAAAGCGCATTAGTCATGCGCTATGATAAGATTAACCGCTTTTAGTATGGGGCTTAGCATGACCATTTTTCTTGGTTTTTTGCCGGTTTTCTGATGAGTATCATCTGGTTTATTGAGGATAGTCATTTTTAAAACGCTGATTAATTTTTAACTTGCTTTTATTGATTTTTAATTTAAATAATGTGTTATGAAAACAAGCTCAAAAATAGTCGCTGCCGTTGCTGCAGCCATTACTGCAGGTTTTGTTTTGGGCATTTTATTTGCGCCCGACAAAGGCAGTGAAACCAGGCGTAAGCTACATGATGAAGGAAAAAAACTGGCCGATGAACTTAAAGACAACCTGTTGAAAGGCAAGGAAAAATTAAGCGAGATGACAGACAAAATAAAACAGGATGTGCAGGAAAAAATGGAAGGATTTGTTTAAACAGGAAGCTTGGTTTGTAATGGCCTGATTGAAAGTTAAAACAAGCAAAATGGAAAATACATTTACCAAACTGGAAGAACTGGCCGCGTCTCTAAAGGCCTATATAAATACCAGGATCACATCGGTAAAATTATCAGTAGCAGAAAAAACAGCGCAGGTTATTGCTAATATGATAGCGGGGCTGGTAGTGGCTTTTGTATTTATTTGCTTTTTAATTTTTAGCAGTATTGCATTGGCTTTGTGGTTGGGTGAGTGGATGGGTAAACCCTGGGCAGGCTTCCTTATTGTGGCTGTACTATACCTGCTTTTGGGCTTTGTTGTTTGGATTGCGCGGGTAAAATTTATTCGTTTGCCCCTGATGAATATATTGATTAAACAATTTTTCAGCAACGATCATGAATCCGATTAAAAGTATAAAGCAGCTTAATAGTGAAAAGGCATTGATACATGAGCGCCTGGTTGGTTTGGAGTATAAAATACAAAACCAATGGATCGCACTCAAGGCAGATCTTACACCTGCGAACATGATAAAAAATACCCTTCATTCAATCATTAATAAAAAGGCGGAACCACCTGCAGAAAAAGAAAGCCTGTTAAAAACGGTTGTTCATTTCGGACTTGATGTATTGGTAAACAGCCTGGCTAACAAGGCCGGCGAAAAACTTGGCCAGTTACTGACCAAAAAAAAATGACCGATTAATTAAGCTTAGTAATGCCACCCAGCGGGCATTTCAATTACACAGGGTGTTTCGGATAGGCTAAGCGGTATTTTTTATACCCATTTTTCGTTGTTTAAAATTGAAGGTCACCAGGTAAAAGATCACGCGTATTATTTGATAGGCACACCAGCGTGTAAACTGCTTAAAAATATTTTTTGTTTGATCATGTTGTTTTTGGGTAATGGCCTTGCAGTCGTCTTTAATGATGGTTTTAAACAGCGCCTCAGTTTGTATGGCTTGTTCGGCATTCATCACATCCACATTTAATTCGATACTGGCATAGGCACTTAAATTATTAATATTATAAGATCCGATGGTAAGCCATTTGCTGTCGCAAACAGATACTTTTGCATGTAAAACCGTTGGCTGATATTCAAATAATTCTATTTTATTTCTGAGTAGCCAGTCGTATAACCAGCGTTCGGCATATTTTGCAATTTTAACATCCGAATACCCGGTTGTTATTACCTGAATTTTTACGCCACGCCTGGCAGCCGCTTTTAATAATCTCCTGATTGCTTTGCCCGGTAAAAAATAACTGCATAAAATGATAATATGCGATTGGGCATGCCTGAACATTTGAATATAGGATTCCGAAATTTCATTCTTACGCCTGATCCAGTCATTTCTTCTCATGTGTAGTTGGCATGTTTCAGCCGCAGTAAAATTAAAATGAATGTCTTTTTCTTCACAGGGGGTTACCTCCATTTTTAAGGGAAAATTGTTCCAGGTTTTCCAGCAAAGTATACATAAAGCTTTGGCCATATCACCTTCTATGTATAGTGCAAAATCAAGCCAAGCCGGCTTGTTAGGCCTGTCGTTATACCTGTTAGAAATATTAATACCACCGGTAACGGCATATCTGGCATCCACCACAAAGATCTTATGATGTAAGCGGCGGCCAAAATAAAATTGTTTACTTTTAAAAAAAGGCTCAAAAAAACGACATTGAATGCCGGCGCCCTGCAACGAGGAAATGAATTTATCCGATAGGGACTGTGAGGCGTATCCATCAACCAGCACATGTACCGCAACCTGTTTTTTAGCGGCCGCTTTTAACGCATCTGATATGAGGGTGCCGGTTTCATCATCATCAAAAATATAAGTTTGCAGGTGAATGCTTTCTTTGGCATTATTTATTAAGTGCAAGAGCAAATCAAAATAGGGCTTACCACCCCTGATGAGTTTTACGGTATTCCTATTTAAAGAGTCAGGTAAAATGATTTGTTTGGTATGCGGCAATTTAATCGGCATAAAAGCAAGTGCTGTTCAGGTTGTTTTGTTACCCTGACCATAATTAAATTTAACCATTAAAAACCACAATCAGGCTTTGGAAAATGGGATACGATACCTGCCTTATTTTAGTACGTACTTTTTTAAACGATTGCGCCAGGGCGGAGAAATAAGCGGGCTATATACCGGACATTTTTTGCTGGGCAGCCAATATGATCAGCGAGGCATTTGATTTCAGGTTCATTTTTTCAAAAATGCGCAGCCTGAATGTACTGATTGTACTGATTTTTAGCGAAAGCAGACCGGCTATGGTGGATACGGATCTTCCTTTGGCTAATAAATTAAAAACTTCACACTCACGTTTTGATAATTTTTTTTGTGCCGGTTCTTCGGTTTCATAATAGAGCTTGTTTAGTAACTCGTTTGTTATGGATGTGGTCATATATTTTTTTCCCAGCATCAGTTTATGCACGGCTTCTGTAAGCTTTTCATGTATAATATCCTTACTTAAATAACCCGAGGCACCGGCTTCCAGGGCCTGTATTTCGTATTCTGCTTGGGTGTAAATGCTCATAATCAGCACCGGTAGGTGGGGGTATAGTACCCTGATATCTTTAAGGGCTTCAATACCACTTTTCCCTTGCATTATTATATCTACTATTGCCAGGTCAAAGTGTTGCCCGGCTAATTTTTGTAACAGGGTTTCGGCATCTCTTACTTCTTCAATAAAAGCAAACGGAAATTCAAGAAAAAGCAATTCTTTAATACCTCTTCTTATAACCGGATGGTCATCTGCAATAATCAGGTTCATGGGTTTTGTTTTAGGGTTTACTGGGTTTGCTTGCCGGGTAAAAAAATATCCGTTAAGCAATTTGGCGACATGTGTTAAAATCGGTTGACAGTATAGATCTTTAAAAATCAAAGGCTCATCAACCCAATTTAAATGAAATCTAAAATTTTATTTTCAAAAATCGTAGAAAACGGTGGAATGTTTTAGTAAAAAAGCAATTTATTTTCAGGTTTATATGTTTTGCTTTATAGAAATTAAGTAGTAACGCGTACAAGCGAAACCTGATGACAATGGCTTAATAGTTATGTATAAAAAAATACAGCAAAATTGTGGCGGCGCTGAGGAATATTTGTTGTACTTGGCGAAACACGTTGCGGTTTTTTTTACCGCAAACCTGCCTGCCGGCAGGGGCGCGGAGACGCGGAGGAAAAGATTGTTAAGTTTGGTTCGTGGAGACAGGAGCCAAGGCGGATGGTTTAAGTTTGGTTCGTGGAGACACGAACCAAGGCGGAGCGCACTTAAGTTGTATGTATAATAACTGTTACGCATAAATGCAGATGAAAACATAATTGCCCATCCGCAGGATCTTTTGAGCTTTTTAACGCAAACCTGCCTGCCGGTAGGCAGGGTCGCAAAGGGAAGAAACGCAAAGAACGCCAAGAAAATATTTTCGTTCTTTGCGAAAAAATTGCCACTGCCCACTGCCAACTGCCCACCGCCCACTGCCCACTGCCCACTGCTAAACTCAAGTACAACTACTTAGTCTTTTCTGAAATCTTTTGGTATTTTTTAAAATAGTGGCCAAAATACTTGTGGGGAACTGATTTCCGATTCATCTTTACAGTATCAAATAAATATCCTTTAAAAAACCAACGTTCTAAATCCAATACCTATCCAATACCCAAGGGCGCTCACAAATAATCCTCTGATATACGAGAAATATGAGAGGATTTTTTTTTGTTAATTGTGCACGATCCTCAATAGTCATCCACTTTACTAACCAGTTACAAAATCACTTCTCCCAGATTCATGTCTCCACGAACCTCTTTAAGAAAAGGGTTAGGTATAGCATGGCGTAATTTACTCGGTACAGGAAAAACAGGTATCAGCAGTCAGCGACTTTTACTTTACTAAGTATAATTACTTAGTGAATCATAAATTTATTTACTAGTAAACCATGTATTCTTACCTATAAACGGTATTAATCACCTAACAAACCGAACTTTGTTTATAACCTTGCCTATTTTGAATAAACACTAACAGGTTCGCCGGGTTTTTACAAACTCGGGTAAACTTAAAAATGATGGGGGTATAGTCAGATAATGAGTTTTATCATATTTTAAGTAGAATCTTCTGGTTAGTTTTAAACACTAATAGGTTTGGGTTATCCTGTTCTTAAAACCCGGCATTACAGGCAGTTTATTTAAGCGATACCGTATCGTTATCAATAATGGAATTAGCATCATGAAAAAAAATAACCCAGCCCAAATCAAAACCAGGCTTTCACAAAAAGCAGACGTGCCCGATACCAAAAAAAAATTGATAAGGGTTTCTGCACTTTCTAAAGCCGACATGCAGAAACGTA
>CANKNL010000054.1 GCA_947483345.1 Chitinophagaceae bacterium
TAATCACCTGACCTTTCATTTACAAAATGAAAACGCAAGTATTTATGCTCGCCATATAAAAATAAACAAGGGTAGTTTTCAGTTTGATGTGATTATGCAATATTGGGAACTAAAAGAGGTGGTTTTGAATATGGGAGGGCAGCATAATATTGAAAATATGATTGCGGCAATTTCTGTAGCCCATTATCTGGGAATAGAAAATGATAAAATAAGAAAAGCAGTAGCCCATTTCAGAGGTGTAAAAAGAAGGTTTGAATATATAGTGAAGAATGAAAAACAGGTTATGGTGGATGATTACGCACATCATCCCGAAGAATTAAAGGCTTTGTTATCAGGTGCAAAATTATTGTTCCCGGATAAAAAATGCCTGGTGATCTTTCAGCCGCATCTCTATAGCCGCTCAAGGGATTTTGCAGATGGTTTTGCAGAAAGCCTGGACCTGGCAGATGAAGTGATTTTACTGCCTATTTATCCGGCGAGAGAGTTACCTATAGCAGGAGTAAGCAGTGACATGATCTTAAATAAAATGAAGAATAAAAATAAGCGGTTAGTGTTAAAAGAAAATGTGTTAACATATTTGAAATCTTACAAAAGCGCCTCTGCAGGAGGAGAATTAGAAGGGGTTTTATTAATAACGGCAGGGGCTGGAGATATTGATACACTTGTAGAGCCAATAAAAGATTTGTTGATTAATTAATTATAAAGGACTCCATATTTCTCCCGTCTCGGATGGTAGTGATAAAGGAAACAGTCATGATAAAAAGAACGACTATAAAAAACATTTTGCTCGCCACCTTTTGGATTGCCCTTGGCTGTGCAACGATTTTTTTATTGGTTGCGGCTATAAAAACCAAGGGAGCTCAACAATGCAAAGGGGTCGAAATAAATATACACGGCGTAAGTAATAATTTCTTTGTAGATAAAAATGATATTCTGCATGTTATCACTTCTTTGGAAAAAACGAATCCTGTTGGAAAAGCAATTGGCCGTTTCAATTTAAAGAACCTGGAAGCGGAAATGGAAAAAAATGTTTGGGTAAAATCGGCGGAACTGTTCTTTGATAATAATGAAAATCTGCAAGTTGTAGTACAGGAAAGAGAGCCGATCGCAAGGGTATTTACATCAACAGGTACAACGTTTTATATTGATGAAGAACTGGCCATATTGCCACTAAGTGACAAGTTTTCGGCCAGGTTACCGGTGTTCACTAATTTTTCGGCTGATAAAAATGGTTTTACAAAAGCGGATAGCAATTTATTGATGAATATTAAAACAATCAGTCTGGCCATACAAAAAGATTCATTCAGCATGGCCATGGTAGAGCAGATTGATATAACCGCACAACAGTCATTTGAAATGATACCAAAGATAGGGAACCAATTAATTGTTTTTGGCGATGCAACAGATGTTGATGCCAAACTGGGGAAATTAAAAATGTTTTATAAAGACATCATGGTGAAAGCAGGATGGGATACCTATAGTGTTATTAATGTGGCCTACAAAAATCAGGTCGTTGCAAAAAGAAAAGGAGCAGAAGATATCGCTGCAGATTCATTACGCAGTTTGCAGATTATGCAAATGATTGCAGACCGCGCCCAAAAAGCAGCAAGTGATTCTTTGCAAATCAGTCAGCTGGATAATGACCGAAATACTGTGGACAGTACGATGATACAGCAATCCATTCAGCGGGATGATAATGAAGAATCACCGGTTATTACCTATGCAATGCCTGATCAGCCAGTTGGTCAAAGCAAGCAGGTCGTTCTGCTAAAAATTAAGCCGGTGAACATGAAGCAAGATTTGAAGCCTGTTTTAAAAAAGGTACAAAAACCGGTACAGGAAAAAAATGCTGCGAATGTGCCAAAAGCAGTTTTACCAAAGAAAAATGATTACTAAAAAAATAATTACAAACACAAACACAAACACAAAACATACAATTATGAATCACGAACAACCCATCATCGTAGGTCTGGATATTGGCACCACTAAAATTGCTGCCATCGCCGGACGGAAAAATGAATACGGCAAGCTGGAAATACTTGGCTTCGGCCGTGCGAACAGTAATGGTGTACAACACGGGATGGTGTTGAACATCGATCAAACGATTAAAGCTATTGAGATGGCTTTAAAAAATTGTTACGACTCTAATCCAAATCTGGAAATTGGAGAAGTATATGTTGGCATTGCAGGGCATCATATAAAAAGCTTGCAAACCCGTGGTGATATTGTTCGCCAAAGTATTGAAGAGGAGATCAGACAGGAGGAAATAGACAGACTTGTAGCTGATCAGTACAGAACCTATATTCCTGCCGGTGATCAGATCATTGATGTGATACCACAGGAATTTACGGTAGATAATTTCCAAAATATTCCAAATCCCATCGGTTACAGCGGTGTAAAAGTGGGTGCTAATTTTCACATCATTACAGGTGATAAAAATGCAATAAGAAATATAAACCGTAGTGTTGATAAAGCGGGTTTAATAACAAAAGATTTAGTTCTGCAACCACTTGCCTCTGCTGCCGCTGTGATGTGTGATCAGGATCTGGAAGCGGGTGTCGCCATCGTAGATATTGGTGGCGGCACAACCGACCTGGCCGTTTTTTATGAAGGTATATTAAAGCATACAGCTGTGATACCTTTTGGTGGTGAAAATATTACCAATGATATTAAAAATGGGTTAGGGGTTTTAAAAACACAGGCCGAGCAAATGAAAATTCAGTTTGGCAGTGCCCTGAGTGATGAAACAAAATCCAATGCTTTTATCACCATACCCGGGTTAAGGGGCATGGCACCAAAAGAAATTTCTGTAAAAAATCTGGCAGGAATTATACAGGCCCGGATGAGTGAGATCATGGATTTTGTGACCTATCATTTAAAACAGGTTGGGTTGGATACAAGGATGCTGAATGGTGGAGTAATACTCACTGGTGGCGGATCGCAGTTGAAGCATCTGATTCAGTTAACTGAATATGTGACCGGCTTGAATGCCAGGATCGGTTATCCTAATGAACATTTAGCCGGTGGGCATATTGAAGAACTGGCAAAGCCCATGTACAGTACATGTATTGGATTAATACTGAAAGGTTACAATGATTACGAAAATAAAAACAAACAATTTGAGGAGCAGTTTAAGAGAATTGAAGTGCCAGGTTCATTGCAGCATAAAGCGGTTGATGAAACCCTGGATATAGTAGATGAAAACGGCGTTGTAAAAATTAAACAGCGCAAAACCTTGAAAACCTTTATGGATAAATGGAAAAACGGCTTGATTGAATTGTTTAACGAAGAAGAAGATGCAAAACTTTAAGCATGCCTGTTCCTTAAATGGGGCAAACAAAGATGATTGTGAAGCGTGATTTTTAAAAAGCATAAACAAGTTCTTAACTAACCCAATAATTAAAGTACAGTACATTTTTCTTTCTTACTAATTGAAAAATAAATGCTGTATAAATTCTAACGGCTCTTTAAAGTCCCTGATGGGGCTTAGAGGGCAAAAAAAAATAACTATGGTACATTTTGATTTGCCAAAAGATCAATCCTCCATCATCAAGGTAATTGGTGTAGGTGGTGGCGGAAGCAATGCGGTAAACCACATGTTTTCGCAAAATATTGAAGGTGTGAATTTTATTATTTGTAATACAGATGCACAGGCTATTGCACAAAGCAAAGTGCCAAATAAAATTCAACTTGGCCCGCATTTAACACAGGGTCTTGGAGCAGGTGCTAATCCCGAAATTGGCCGCCAGGCTACAGAAGAAAGTCTTGAAGAAATTAAACGTATACTGGAAGTAAATACCAAGATGGCATTTATAACAGCCGGAATGGGTGGAGGAACCGGCACTGGCGGGGCTCCAATACTTGCAAAAATCTGTAAAGATCTGGGCATACTTACAGTTGGTATTGTTACTACACCATTTGCTTATGAAGGTAAAAAAAGAATAGCCCAGGCAGAAGAAGGCGTGATGTTGTTAAAGAATCATGTTGATACTTTATTGGTGATCAGTAATGATAAATTGCGGCACCAGTTTGGTAATTTAAAAATGAAAGAAGCTTTTGCTAAAGCGGATAATGTTTTAGCAACGGCAGCAAAATGTATAACTGATGTGATTAACAGCACTGGCCAGATCAATGTGGATTTTGCAGATGTGTGTACGGTAATGAGTAATGGTGGAGTGGCCATTTTAGGCAGTGCCGCAGAAGAAGGCGAAGACAGGGCACAAATGGCGATAGAGCATGCCATCAATTCGCCATTGCTTAACGATAATGATATCCGCGGGGCCAAATGGATTTTAATTAATATTAATTCTGCAGAAGGTGAACATGAATTTACAATGGACGAAGTGGAGATCATACAGAATTATTTACTGAGCCAGGCAGGCGATGATACAGACGTGATACTTGGATTGGGGTATGATAACAGTTTAGGCTCAAAAATTGGTATTACATTAATCGCCACCGGGTTTGAACATAAAGATCCTTTTGTTCGTAAACCGGAAATGCAATCAGAGAAAAATGATGAAAAAATTGTGATGATTTTAGAGATGCCACAAAAAGAAGTTAAACATGCGGCTAACGACTTGCAGGACGCCGCACAAGCGGTCCAAAAAATACATCAACCGGTATTGGAATTTGATTTAAAGGATGAGGAAGAAGCCATTGCTGAAATAACTGAACAGCCGGCCATCATGCATGTTGAAGATACATTGATGCCGACATTAAATGATACAGAAGAAGATTCGATATTAGTAAAATTACCAAGTAAAATTACTGGGGATAAGTTAGATGACGCTCCAGTATTTTTTGAAATATCTTCGGCCACGGATCAGATACCAGTAATTGAATTTGATATTCCACAAAGTCCCCCACCCGTTGAAAAGCCATCAGCTGAATCAAAAATTCAAAAAGAAGACATTAAAGTAAATAAAGATGCTAGCACCCCTCCTTCGTCTGGAGGGTATCTGGCTAAACCTTCGCAAATTTATGCAGAGGAGAGGCCAAAACCAGAATCCAATTCGATTGATGAGCTACTGCCGTTGCAGGAAATGAATCAGGAAGACGAACCTGTGATTGACATGCAACTGGTAGTTAAATCCCATCAAGCGGCGGAGGAAGAGCAACATGTATACAAAACTCAGCCCATCATGATTTCCAATGTTGAGGAACCTGCCATGCAGGACGAAACAGAGGATCTTCGGCGCAGGGCGATAGATCGGATTGCAAAACTGCGTAACCTGTCGTTCAACATTAACGCAGCCGATCCTAATAATGAGTTTGAAACGGTGCCTGCTTACCTTCGCCGCAATATGGAATTGCATAATTCTATTGCTGATGTAGAAAGTTTTTACAGCAACTACACTGTAAAAACAGATGAGAACAACCAGTCGGTCATTAGTAACCTTAACAGCTTTTTAGAAGGTAAAAAACCTGATTAAATAATTGTGCCAATGCCACTAAAAGTAGCATTGGCATTTAATTTTGTTTGTGTTTGGTATTTTGAGTAATAAATAGCCCCCCAATTTTTATCGGGGGGCTTGTTTTATAGTCGCCTTTATTTTAATTTTTTATACTATCAGCCTTTGCAGGTGTAAGTAAAGCTGGAGGCTTTGTGGTTTGTACAGGATTAGCAACGGGTTTACTGTTTAGTGGTGCGCCAACCGCTATATCGCAACGGTGGTTTGGTTCTCCATGAGGAGGGTTCATACCAGGTGCCGTTTTTTGGGTGTTTGGAACCTCTTTCATGGTTACCTGTGGTGCTTGTGTACTAACAGTTGTGGTTTGTGGCGTTGCAGGTGCGGGTTTACTATTTAAAGCTGCGCCAACCGCTATATCACAACGGTGGTTTGGTTCTCCATGAGGAGGGTTCATACCAGGTGCAGTTTTTTGAGTATTGGGCACTTCTTTCATGGTTACCTGTGGTTGCTGTGTACTTACAGTTACAGGTTGCGCTTTTGCAGGAGCAGGCTTACTGTTTAATGCGGCACCCACAGCTATATCACAACGATGCCCAGGTTGGCCATGTGGTGGATTCATACCGGGTGCCGTAACTATTTGTGCTGCTGTTTGTGTTAGTGTTTGTGGCGTTATGTTAACAGGGCTGGTTCCCGGAATAACAGATTGATTAACCGGTAAAGTAGTATTATTTTGGGTTGTTGAATTTGCAGCGGCCTTTAATGCCTTTGTACTATCCGTGCCGGTAGGGATTATAGATTTATCAATATAATCATTATTATCAGATCCGGCACAGGCTGCCAAACCAGTAACTGTTATTATAGCAGCAACGGTATATAATTTCAATTTCATATCGATTATTTTAGATGGCTGCAATTTAGGGCTATTTGAGGAAAAAGCAAACTCAGTGCATATTTCAAAAATGAATAATAACCCACTGTTGTCACTCATTCAAAATATTATACCACTGTTTTTTTATATGTCCCTTTACTCTTTCTGATGTTTACAGCTACTACTTTGTATTCGGGGCACATGGCTTCCGTGTCGGAAATACTGGAAGTTATATTATTCATCATGATCTCAGGAAAATGAAAGGTAGAACTGAGAATGCCGGGCTTTACATCATCCGTAATTTTTGCTTTCACATCTACCTTGCCTCTTGCAGATTCTATACATACCATGTCGTCATTTTTGATCAGGTGTTTCTCAGCATCTGCAGGATTGATCAGTAAATAATCTTCGGTAAGTATTTTTCCATTACCCGTTCTGCGTGTCATGGCACCACAATTATAATGTTCCAGTTCGCGGTTAGTTGTAATAATATAGGGATATTCTTTTCCATGTTGAATGATCTCCGCTGATTCTATAAAATTATTATGAATAAATTTGCCTAATCCGCGTTTAAAACTGTCAATGTGCAGTAAGTCAGAATCTGTGCCGTCTTTTGCCACCGGCCATTGCTTACCGTTATCGCCCAATTCTTTCCATTTTACACCTGCAAAGAATGGAACGATCTGTGCAATTTCATCCAACAAGGTTTCGGGGTTATAATCAGGTTGCGCATAACCCATCCTGTTCATGATATCAACTATGATCTGTCCATCGGCCTTGCTATCTGCAATGGGCTCTACTACTTTATTCACCCGTTGTATCCTTCTTTCGCCATTGGTAAATGTGCCACTCTTTTCAAGAAATGAGGCGCCAGGCAAAATAACAGTTGCCAGTTTAGCTGTTTCTGTCATAAAGAGTTCCTGTACCACAAAAAGTTCCAGGTTTTTTAATGCGGCTACAACATGATGTGTATTGGGATCTGTTTGTGCCATGTCTTCACCTATAACCCAAATGGCTTTTAATTTATTATTGAGTGAAGCCTCATACATCTGCGGAATTTTATAGCCCACATGAGTAGGCAGTTTTGCAGCATAAAAGGCTTCATACAGGTTATGATTCTCAGGAATAGTAATATCCAGATAACCTGCTCCCTGGTGTGGCTGACAACCCATATCTGCTGCGCCCTGTACATTATTTTGTCCGCGCAATGGATTTACCCCAACACCTCTGCGGCCAATGTTTCCTGTTATCATGGCCAGATCAGCAATGAGCATAACGGTAAAAGTACCCTGTGTATGTTCTGTAACACCCAATCCATGAAACGACATGGCATTACCTGCAGTAGCATAAGCAACAGCAGCTTGCTTTACCAGTGATTTGTCAACACCGGTAATTTTTTCCATTTCGTCAATATTCAGATCAAGTATATGTTTTTTAAAATCTTCATAACCTTCGGTTCGGTTACTGATAAAATGATGGTCTTCCAATTGTTCCTGTATGATGTAATACAGCATCATATTCAGCAATGCGACGTTTGTGCCGGGTCTTAACTGTAAATGATAATCAGCATACCTGGCTAATTCAGTTTTTCGGGGGTCAATCACAATGAGTGTTTTTCCCTTCATGGCCTGCTGTTTTATTTTGGCTCCGGTTACGGGATGTGCCGCTGTAGGGTTGGCGCCAATCACCATCATGCAATCGGTAAATTGCAGATCTTTAATGGAATTGGTTGCTGCACCGGTTCCAAAAGTACGCTGCATACCCAAGGCCGTTGGCGAGTGACAAACACGGGCACAACTATCAATATTATTGGTTCCGATCACGGCACGAATAAATTTCTGCATCAGGTAATTTTCTTCATTGGTGCATCGGGCACTCGATATTCCAGCGATATAATCGGCCCCGAAATTATTTTTAATATTGGTCAATTTGGTAGCGATAAAATCATACGCTTCATCCCAGGTGGCAGCAACAAAATTGCCGTCCCTTTTTATCAAAGGTGTTTTTATTCGGTCTTCATGATTATAAAATGAAAAGGCAAAGCGACCTTTCAGGCAGGTATGTCCCTGGTTTGATGCGGCATTGTAAGGCGCCTGTATGGAATGTACTTTATTTTCTTTTACGGCTACATCCAGGTTACAACCAACCCCACAATAGGTACACACTGTTCGTACTTTTTTATCAACTGCAACTGATTTAGATTCAAACACATCAGAAATAGCTGAAGTAGGACAAGCCTGGGCACAGGCACCACAGCTTACACAAGCCGAGTTTTTAAAATTGGTTTCCATACTTTTAATGATATGGCTGTCGAAACCTCTTCCGGCCATACTTAACACAAATTCTCCCTGTACTTCATCACAGGCACGCACACAACGGTAGCAGTTAATGCACTTCGAAAAATCAGAAGTCATGTAAGGATGGCTGAGGTCTTTTTGCTTATCCAGGTGATTTTTTCCTGCCGGGTAACGTACATCACGTATACCCACATGCGCAGCAACGGTTTGTAGTTCGCAGTTATTATTTACTTCGCAGGTAAGACAATCAAGCGGATGGTCGGTTAATACCAACTCAATAATATTTTTTCTCAGTTTTTGAATGCGGTTCGAATGCGGGTAAATGTAAGTATCAGGTATAATCGGTGTATGGCAGGATGCCATGGCCTTTGCTTTTCCATTTTCGGTTAGCGCCACATCTACACTGCAAACCCGGCAAGAGCCAAAGGGGTCAAGGTTTGGGGCATCGCATAAGGTGGGCACATGATTTTGTCCAAAATTTCTTCTGATGAAAGCCAATATAGTTTCTCCCTCAATGATCGGGTAAGCTTTATTATCTATATAGGCAGATTTAATCATGGCGAAATTTTTTAAGAGGCAGTAATTAAAGTGTCCCGCTGCATAAAATAAGGTTTCAGTTCTTTATCAAAATACTGCAAAGCATTTTTTATTGGTAAAGGCAAACCACCACCCAGAGCACAAAGCGAACCTAATTCTAGGGTTTCAATCAAGTCGTTAAATAATAGGCTGTCTATTTTATAATCAGTCTCCTGGGCTTTCTTCAGCATCTCGAATCCTCTTGTAGAACCAATGCGGCAGGGGAAACATTTTCCGCAGCTTTCATGAGCAGTAAAAGCAAATAAATGTTCCAGATATTTTATTATGGGAAATCCTTTTGGTATACAAACAATGGAAGCATGACCTAATAAAAATCCATTTGCGGCAAAGGATTCAAAATCAATGGAAAGATCTTTAATTTTTTCAACGGGCACCAAGCCACCAAGCGGCCCCCCTATATGCATGGCCTTTATGTCCTCCCTGAAGCCTCCGCCCAGTTCATTAATTACGATATCCAGCGGGGTGCCCATATCTACTTCATAAATGCCGGGCTTATTAAAAAAACCATCCAGCGAAACCAATTTTGTACCGGTAGATTTTCCTTTACCAATAGACGCAAAATGGGCTCCGCCATTTTTTATAATGTCTGGTATACAGGCAAGCGTTTCTACATTGTTTACTACAGTTGGCTTGTTAAATAACCCCTGCTGTGTAGGGTAGGGTGGCCTAACTCTTACTTCCGGTCTTTGACCCTCAATGGAAGAAAGCAATGCCGTTTCTTCTCCGCATATATAGGCACCCATAGCCTTTATCAATTTAAAATTAAAATTGAATGGCGTGCCAAAAATATTTTCACCCAATATTTTTTCTGAAAGTAATTCATTAATGGCCTGTTGCATACAAGCCTGAGATTCGGGGTATTCTGCACGGATATACAATACGCCGGTATCAGCGCCAACAATATATCCGGCAATCATCATACCCAGTAATACCGCATGAGGCTGTTGCTCCATCAGGTAACGATCGCTGTAGGCACCGGGATCACCCTCGTCGGCATTACAAACAATAAATTTTTGATTACCTGTGGTATTTTTGCAGGATTCCAGTTTGAATGCTATTGGAAAACCTGCGCCGCCCCTGCCTCTTAAGCCTGAAACTGTGAGTTGAGTTAATAATTCTTCGGGCGATTTTGACAGGGCAATTGAAAGCGTTTTGTAATAATCTTTTAGGTTACTATAGGCTTTGGTTAACACAGCCGTGCCAAAAGAACCAACTGCATAGTTGTCAATAGTTGCAGCGGCACCGGATTTTATTTCATCCAGTTCTGATATCGCATCTCCCGAATAATTTTTCCCGGCATAATAAAAAGCTTTGTTTTCATGGCATCGTCCCAGACAACACATATCACCTATTTCTTCCTCTTTAAAATGTTGGCCTAGTTTTTCTTTTAGCTCATCCTGTGTTCCGGCGGTCATGCAGGCGCTGCCATTGCAAACAAATACTTTTTTATCCTTATTATCAGCCCGTAAAAAATCATAAAAACTGGTGGCCCCAAATATATTGGCTGTGCCCATCAAAAACTGTGCAGCAAGTTCTTCCATCTTGTCTTTTGAGGGTGTGCCTGTGGCCTCTGCAGCAATACCTAATGCTTCAAAAAGATTGGTCTTCAATCCTTTTCTGCCTGATAAGTTGCTCAGATTTTTTGACATGACTGTAGTTTACAGCAATTTAATTATTTAATGGCTAAAACCGCTTATATTTTTTAAAATTGGATTCTGCATTCACGATGCAGGCTGGCCCAGTTCTGCAGAAATAGCAGAGTCGCTAAAAGCGGTTTCTGTGATCAGTATATTTAGGTTTCAAAATTTAATTGCCTGATAATTCTTTCAATGCAGTAACGAATTGATCCAGCTCTTTTGGTGTGGTGTAAATATTTGGTGTAATGCGACATCCATGTACATTGGCATAATCAATGGCCACCGTATAAATCTTGTATTTTTTTAACAGGGTATCCGCTAGATCGGCAGGCTTCATGCCTGTTATTCCCACATTAGCAATGCCGCAACACCTTTCATTTTGCGCCGGCGTATTCAACATGATATTCGGCAGTGTTCTTACTTTTTCTGACCAGTAAAATTGTAGGTAACGCAGTCTTTCTTCTTTTCTTTTGGCGCCCATTTTTAAATAATAATCAATGGCATTTTCAACTGCCAGGTAAGTGTGTACAGGTGGTGTTCCAATATGATTCAGGCGGAGAATATCCTGCTCATTCAAATCTGCATTTTCACCCAGCAAAGGCCATATACCGGCCACATTGTCTTTCTTCACATATAAGAAACCCAAACCAAGCGGTACACTCAGCCATTTATGTAAACTGGTGCCATAATAATCGCAATGCAGGTCAGGAATTGAAAAGTTTATATGCGCAAAAGCATGTGCGCCGTCTACAAGTACTTTTACACCTTTGCTATGTGCCATATCACAGATCTTTTTCACGGGTAAAATATGCCCAGTGATGTTAATCATATGACATACCATCAGCAATTTTGTTTTGGGTGTAATGGCATTTGCATACAGCTCCACGAGCTCTTCATCAGAAACGGGGTGATTAGGGATTGAGATTATTTTATTAATAACACCGTGTCTTTTAGCTACCAGTTTAAACATATCAAGCATGGCACCGTAATCCTGTTGTGCCATTACCGCTTCATCGCCGGCCTGCCAATGGGTACCGGCAATTATCAGATCCAATGATTCAGTCGTGTTTCTGGTAATCACCAATTCATCAGTGGAACAGCCTGCAAGAACCGCCAGTTTTTCAGCCATGACTTTATTGTCGTCAAATCTTTTGGTACGCATATAATAGGCACCCTGGTAGTTTATTTCACGAACATGACTTATAAAATGCTCCAGCGTTTCTTGTGGTAGAAAACAATAATATCCATTTTCAAGATTGATATAATCAGATTTAAGCCGAAACCCTTTGCGTATACCTTCCCAAAAACTTTCTTCCAAAGCTAATTGCTCAGGTAGTACATGCTCATATTTTTTTAGCAGTTTATCTAAATTGCCGAAGGCAGGTACTGCAGCAAAAAGGGATATATTTTTTAAGAAAGTTCGCTTATTCATATGTCAAGTTACGAAAATCATATAAACTCATAATACCTTTCGGGGTCAGGTTTAAAGCCCCATCCCATGTATATCAAAAAATCACTTTGGTAAGAAATTCCCAATACATCAGGGTTATTATTTATTGCCGTATTGCGGTCTGATAACCCAACTCCTGTTATTTTGTTTTCGAATCAGCAGCCAATAAAAAAAGAATAGTGTAGTTGTGATGGTGATTGCCGTAAAACCCCATTCGGGCAATTTATTTTGGAGATTCAGTAATAAACCATCTTCGCCAAAATCACCAAATCCGAATAAAGAAGGAATCCGGTACCAATAATAACAGGATACACCCGATGCGGCAAAAATACTTATAAGCGGGCGTTCAAATTGAGGACGTAATACGGATGATAATATAACATAAAGTAAAAGCGTAGCACTAAATCCAATCATGGGCATCTTATAAACACTTAAAAAAGTACTAACAGTAGTGATGGTTGTTTCATCAGGTACATGAAACCAACCCCAGATAAAACCCGGTAATCCGCCAGTGATCAGCAGGCCGCTTAATAAATGATAATTTGTTTTTGTGGGATGAACCGCATTAATATTTGATGTAGAGTCGGGGCAAGGCACTACACAGTTCATACATTGATGGCAATGTGCATTGGGCATAGACATGAATACGTTAGCACCGTATAATTTTTCTACTGGATGCACCGGACATAGTCCCGAACACCAGGCACTTTTCCATTCATAAAAAAATCCCATGATTAGCCCAACAAAAACCATGGAGATAATCAATAGTCCTGTTGCTGTTCCGTTATTATTAAAAACCGCATGCCGTAAAGGAACAATTACAAACAAGGTAATCACAGCTATCAGATTAAGTTTTCCAAGTTGTTTTAATGATAGCCTCTTTCTTTTTGATAATCCTAAATGACGTGGCAATAAAATGGTGGTAGCCAGGGGGCAAACATTTCTCCATACACCTGTAGCTACAACAAATAAGGCAGGGGCCACCGGAATTAAAATATTCCAGAATAATAAAACGCCAACCGGCGGGAAAAATAATAAGCAAACTAATATGACAGCCCCAACAAGCCAGACAGCTGCCTGTACAATGCGCCAGATTAAAATGGAACGGGGAGATAATTGATCGCCTGATTTGAAATCCAATTCTGTTGCTGACATAAACGGATAGATATGATTAATAATTTATTTTAGTTTTTGAAAAAGCAAATTAAATGAAAGTCCTGTTAGTAAAAGATGATTCTACTCATAGTTATAGTAGACCGGGAACTTGACTTTCGGGTGATCGCCAACAAGTA
>CANKNL010000055.1 GCA_947483345.1 Chitinophagaceae bacterium
ATATCTTCCAGTTCTTCTATTTGCATGGATTGTATTTTACCCAATGAAACCAGTGTACCCCCGATATTAAATTCGGCATGTTCAAAAGGTTCTCTTACATCAACCAGGTTGATGGTTTCCCCTGCATCCAAACGTGCTTTTATTTCTTCTGCTGACGTGCTTATCATGGCTCTTTTTTAATGATGGGTAACGAATCAATGACCAGTTTCATCTCCTGCGATATCCAGATATCCATCAGTTGTCCGGATTGTATTAAAATAATTTTTTTCTCCATATCAAAGCGGTCGGGCCTTTGCTGTATCACAAAGGCCGATGCGGTATCCGTTATTTTGCCTTCGCCAATTACAGCGCCGATATTAATGCCACTGGCCTCCAGATAAGACTTCGCTTCGGCATAGGTCATACCGATTAAGGCCGGCACAGGAATTTGTTCATTTTGCAATCCGCCTCCAATAATTAAATCGATACGGCTGCCCCATTGAATTTTTGTTTTTTCGGCAATGCGCACACCCTTATATTTTTGTTCTAAAACCGACCCTATCATAAAATCGGGGCGGTAACTGGTATCGCCCAGTTTTAAATGATTGCGCTCAAGCAGCCTGATGGCAAAAGCCAGGTTTTGGCCTTCCAGCATGGGCATATCCAGCATGGGTGGTATATACCTGTTAACGGTTATAAAAACAGTACGGTTTATTTTTACGGTAGCATTGGGGTCGGGTAATTGTTTTAAAACAACGCCAATTTTGGCGGTATCTGTAAAAACAGAATCCTGAATATAAACATCAAATCCCTGTTTTTCTAATAACAAAATGGCGTCTTTGGTTTTTAAACCGGTAACAGCAGGCACTTTTAAATAGTCACCGTGTTTGGTTATCCAGCCCAGCATTTTTAATACCAAAAATAAAAACAGCAATCCCATAACAAAGGCTGCCAGTAGATTTACCCAAAAAGGTTTATTAGTAATGAATGTAAACACGCTGTTTATTTATGATTATAATTGTTTTGTTTTAATGCTGTTGATTAAAGCATTCGTCGAGTAAAGCCGAATAAAATGTTTTTAATGTCCAGCCCATGGCCACTACCTGCTGGGGAACCAAACTCGCATCACTTTGCCCCGGCACCGTATTTATTTCGAGCATGTAAGGTAACTGCTGATCGGTATCATAAATAAAATCAATTCTAACAATACCCTTACAATTAAAAACAGAATAGGCTTTTCGGGCTTCGGCTCTTATTTGTTCCGCTATAGATTCATCAATATTGGCCGGCGTTATTTCCTCACTTGCGCCTTCATATTTTGCTTCAAAATCAAAAAATTCATTTTTAGCAATGATCTCTGTAATGGGTAAAGCTATCACTTCTCCCTTTGAAATAAAAACACCAATTGTTAATTCTCTTCCTTTTATGAATTCTTCAACCAAAACCTGTTCATCTTCTTCAAAAGCTTTATCCAGGGCAGCTTGTAAGGTATCAGCTGTTTTTACTTTACTCATGCCAATGCTGCTGCCGCCATTATTTGGCTTTACAAAAACCGGTAATTTCAAGCTGGTTAAAATCTCATCCGGACTAACCGGCAGATGTTTAAAAAGATGAACCGATTTAGCCACATGCATGCCTGCAAATGCAGCTACAGCAACGGTATAGCGTTTATTAAATGTTAATGCAGAAGTAGCGGTATCACAAGATGTATAGGGTATCTGCAAGGTATCAAAATAGCCTTGCAGTTTTCCATCTTCACCCGGGGTGCCATGCAACCCTACCAAAACAGCATCAAACTGTATTTTTTTTTCGCCAACGGTAATGCTGAAATCATTTTTATCAACCGGCCATATTCCGCCATCCGGGGCCAGGTAATTCCAGCCCGCCGGATTAATATCAATTTTATAAGTTTCCCATTTTTCTGTATCCAGGTTTTTTTCAATGGCTGTTGCACTTTTATAAGAGATCACAGCTTCCCCGGAATATCCACCCGTAATTAAGGCTATTTTTTTCTTCATTCGATTGTGTCAGGTTGTTTTACAAAGAAACGAAATATACATGGCTGATTATTGATCCGGTTTGTTCGCGGGTATTTTTATTTGGATTTAACATTTTATAAAGAGCTGCTGTGCTTACTGCCCCAATTTATTATCCCCAATGCCTTCGTTACCACTATCTAAAACATATTTCCAGATGCCTTTTATATCTTTTTTCCAGATGCTTACATAAGTACCATAAATGATCGTATCTTTTTTTGAAGGCCTGAGTGCGTATATCCCAAAGGTATAGCCCAGTTCCCCCGATTTTGCGATTGCCCCGTTTCGGGGTTCCCAGCTTAATGTATAATCTGAATCATTTTGCTGAATAAGAAAATCGATGGCATCGGCGCCGGCAATGGGTAATCTGTTGGGGCGAAGCAAAACACCATTACTATCGAGATAGTCTATAAAAGCGGCCTTCATACCTTTTTCTTCACTCATTTTCGAAAAGGCCCTGTCGGTATTCATCAGATCCATTTTGGCAAATGCATCGGCCTGAAGTTCTTTTTTACCATAATTTTTACAGGATACCATCAGCACAAGCGCCATTAAACTAAATAGAATTTTATTCATGCTACAATGTAATAAATTAAGACGGAACTAAAAAAGGCGAAAGTATTATTAAAATACCTTCGCCCTGTTGCAGCACCTATCAACTGCCTGTATCAGATCTTACAACCTATATCAATATAAAAAATAAGGCACACAGAAAATGAGGAAATCTAATCTGATTTCTCCGGCACTCATTCAGTAACAAATCTAAATGTGCATTTTATCTTTCTTAGCCACCAAACCATCTACGGTTTCTACATAAAGTTCATCAGGCACACAACAATCTACCGGGCAAACAGCCGCACATTGTGGTTCTTCATGAAACCCCTGACACTCGGTACACTTATTAGGTGTAATATAATACACATCCATGCTAACCGGAGATTGACGCTGATCAGCATCAACCTGTGTGCCATCCATTAAAGTAAACATCCCTTTAACAGTGGTACCATCAGATACAGCCCATTCAACACCACCTTCATAAATAGCGTTATTAGGACACTCGGGCTCGCAAGCACCGCAGTTTATACATTCTTCTGTAATTTTAATAGCCATCTATCGTAATTTTGATTGTACAATCTCCATATGGAAATCAGGTGCAATTTAATAAAAACATGATGAATCTACAAAAACGAATTGACATATTACAGCGCTTACAAATATATTTACAGTCGGATAATGCAGAATGGCAAACGATAAAAACAAAAGCCTCTTATCATAATGGCTGGTTTATCCTGCCTTTTATCAACCTGGCCATAGATACCATCTGTTCTGAATTTCTACAGAAAGAAAAATTAGAAAAATGGGTAACCCATTATCATTTGGATGATCAAATAGGCGGTAAAAATATAGGTATTGTTATGGCGGGTAATATCCCGCTGGTAGGCTTTCATGATTTTTTATGTGTGTTTATCAGCGGTCATCAACAAACCATTAAATTATCTTCAAAAGATGATATCCTTTTAAAGCACCTGGTAGAGACCATGCTAAGCTGGGAACCCGATTTAGCAAACCATGTATCGTTTGCCGAATTGCTTAAAGGTTGTGATGCTTATATTGCTACGGGCAGCAATAATTCGGCCCTTTATTTTGAACAATATTTTTCGAAGTATCCCCATATCATTCGCCGTAACCGCACCGCTGTAGCCATTTTAACCGGTACAGAAACAACGGACCAATTAGATCTTTTAGCAGATGATGTGCACCAGTATTTTGGATTGGGCTGCAGAAATGTGACTAAATTAGTTGTGCCTTTTGGATATGATTTTGTGCCCTTACTAAGGGCCTTTGATCAATATAAATATTTTGAAGATCACCATAAATTTAAAAATAATTACGACTACCAACTCTCTATTGCCTTATTAAATAATATTTTTTATATGACAAACGGCAGTACCTTATTGCTTGAAAATGAGGCTTTTTTTACAGCCATCAGTCAGCTCAATTATAGTTTTTATAAAGATGAAAAAACCGTCATTGAACAATTACAGGGCCATGACAGCATACAATGTATTTGTGGTGATTATGGCATACCTTTCGGACAGGCACAAAAACCATCATTAATGGACTATGCAGATGGCGTGGATACCATGCAGTTTTTATTAACTTTATAACCTCACCCCCATCCCCTCACCCTTCAGGAGAGGGGTGAATCGAAGAAATTAGCGAAGATGAAAACGTGGAGATATTGCTTTTCTCTATCTACGAAATCCTTCCTAATTAATTGTTAAAGATGGTATTTAATAAATAACATTTTGTCAGGCTGTTGTTATTTTGCAAATCAGGCACAGGAGTTGATGACACAAAATAAGCCTTTAAAAAAAACATTTTAAAAAAATTGTTGAACTAAAAAAACTTAGAAAAATGAAATGGAAGCAAATTGTATTCACCATGGCGATCAGTGTAGTAACTACCCTTGCTGTGATATGGGGTTACGGAACTTTTATTAAAAAAAATAATACCTATGCCGGTCAGTTAAATGGATTTATGCCGGCCAATTATAAATATGCAGGATTATCCGAAGGTAATAACGCTCCCGGCAATACGCTTGATTTTACCATTCCAGCAGAAGCCGCCACACCTGCCGTTGTGCACATTAAAACCAAAACAAATGCCAAACAGGTAAATAACAATTTACCCAAAAAACAACCCAACAACCCATTCAGTGATTTGTTTGATGACGACATGATGAGCCAGTTATTTGGTGGCCGGGGAAGAGGCGTTATACCCGAACAAAGAGCCAGTGGTTCTGGTGTGATCATCAGCGATGATGGATACATTGTAACCAATAACCATGTGGTGGAAAATGCAGATGAAATTACCGTTACCCTCAGTAATAAAAAAACCTATAAAGCAAAAGTTATTGGTACCGATGCCGCCTACGACCTGTCGGTAATTAAAATTGAAGCAGCGGGCTTACCATTTTTAATTTATGGCAATTCCGATGATGTAAAAATCGGGCAATGGGTTCTGGCCATTGGTTATCCTTTAAATTTAGAAACAACGGTAACCGCAGGTATCGTTAGTGCCAAAGCCAGAACACTGGGATTGAATAAAGATAAAAACGGTGACGCAAGAGCCGGCGTGGAATCCTTTATACAAACTGATGCCGCTGTAAATATGGGTAACAGTGGCGGGGCCCTCATCAACACCGATGGCAAACTGATTGGCGTTAATTCTGCCATCGCTTCGCCCACCGGCTATTATTCTGGTTATTCTTATGCCATCCCTGTTAATATTGTAAAAAAAGTGATTGATGATCTGATCAAATTTGGCACCGTACAACGCGGTTTTTTAGGCGTAAGCTTTGTAAATGCCAGTGATTATAATGATGACGAAAAAAAGAAGCAGGGTATTCCTTTAGGCGCCGAAGGCATTTATGTATCTGATGTACCAACTGATGGTGGTGCGTATGAAGCCGGTATCCGCAAAGGCGATATCCTTAAAAAGATAAACGGTAAAGAAATTTACAGTGGTGCAGAAATGCAGGGACTGATTAGCCGTCAGAAACCGGGCGATAAACTACCGGTTACCTATTTAAGAAATGGTAAAGAAAATACCGTTCAGGTTACCTTAAAAAACAAGGCAGGCAATTACGATATTGTGAAAGCAGAAGCCGTATTAGAATCACTGGGTGCCGATTTTACAACCCTTGACCCCAAAAAAGCCAGAGACTATGGCGTTGCCGGAGGCGTTATTGTTAAAAGAATAAATGAGGGCGCATTGTACGACCAAACGAGAATGAAGGACGGCTTTATTATTTTAAAAGTAAATGATAAAGAAGTTAAGAGTGTAGAGGAGATGAAAACGGCAGTAGGTACTAATAAAACAATTACCATCAGTGGATTTTATCCCGGCTATGATGGGTTGTATGAATACCCCATTTCATTAGAAGCTCAATAAATTAACAAGTCTTTTTAAAAGAGGGCAACACATATGTTGCCCTCTTTTTTTGATTAGCCTTTTTTCTCAAATACCAAATAATCCCAGGGTGGCATGGTAAGTGATATCGGTTTATTAAAATAAATTGTTGATTTGTTAAATACCTGCATAAAGTGGCCGCTCACCAACTCATCGGTAATGGTAAAGGCTGTAGTATCATTACTCAAATTCAGTAAAACCAATACTTCATCTGCACCGTTTTTACGCAAGTAGGCCAGTACATTTTTACCGCCTTCGGTGTGGATATAAAAAGTAGCAGATGCCGGATCGGCAGCCCGCAACGCTTTATTCGTTTTACGTAACCCCAACAAGGTTTTATAAAAATCATGTAACAAACAGGTGCCGGTCCAATTAATCATATCCTTATCAAAAAACTGAAGTCGTTTTTCATTTGGTAATTCTTCTCCGCTGTAGATCATAGGAATACCGTTCCAGGTACAACTGAATACAGCCAAGGCTTTCAGCATATGTCCATATTTTTCAACACCGGTACCATTCCAGGTATTTTCATCATGATTACTGGTAAAATACATGCGGTAAGCCGTTGCCGGAAAGTCTGTGTCATATTTTTTAAGCACCTCATATAAGTGATCGATAGGCAGCTGGTCCTTATAAAATTTTTCGGTGGCGTGCATCCATGCCCAGGTAAAACTGGCATCAAATACTTCATGGTAACTGATCTCTTCTGATTCGGCAAGCCAAAACAGACCGGGCTTTAACGGCTCCATGTTGGTTCTTGCCTTTTTCCAAAAACTAAGTGGGGTAAGATGTGCCAGGTCTGCTCTAAATCCATCAATATCAAAATCGGTAACCCAATATCGCATAGCTTCGATCATTGCATTTTGTTCTGCCACATTAGTATGATCAATCTGTATCACATCTGTCCAGTCGTAGGGTGGTATAAAATTCCCTGCTGTATCTCTTACAAAATATTCTGCATGTTCCGTTGTCCATACATTATCCCATGCCGCATGATTGGCTACCCAGTCCATAATCACTTTCATCCCCAATGCATGTGCGCGTTTGATCAGATTTTTAAAATCTTCGGCAGTCCCAAATTCGGGATTAACCCCCTTAAAATCACGAATTGAATAATAACTGCCCAATACACCTTTGCGGTTTATTTTTCCGATGGGATGGATGGGCATAAACCAAAGCATTTCTACACCCATATCTTTTAGTCTGGGCAATGCTTGGGCAAATGCATTAAAGCTGCCCTCGGCACTGTATTGCCTGATATTGACCTCGTAAATATTGGACGCTGCAATCCAATCTGCTCTTTTATAATTGTTGTCAGTCATTGTTTATCTGCTTAATTTTTCTGATATTTTACCCAAATGTAAGGACTGCTTTTTGCAAATACACAGAATAAAATTTTCGGGCTCAACCATGTACCTTTGCGGTTGTTAACTTTTACCATGAAACAATTTACTGTTCCTGCCATATACCATAGTCCATTAATTGCAGCCATAAAAAATAAACGCAAAGCACTGGATAAGATGAAAAAAGATTTCAGCCCTACCCTGCTGGATTATGGGCCGCTGCAGATTTACCTGGCCCGGCATTTTGGATTTTGTTATGGTGTAGAAAATGCGATTGAAATTGCCTTTCGTACTATTGAAGAAAATGCAGGTAAACGCATTTTTTTATTAAGTGAAATGATCCATAATCCCCAGGTAAATGCGGATCTGATTAAAAAAGGGGTACAGTTTTTACAGGACACAAACGGTAAACAGGTAATCCCTTTTGAATCTTTAACCAAGGATGACATTGTGATTATTCCGGCATTTGGAACCACCCTGGCCATTGAAAAAAAATTGGCGGAAATTGGAATAGCCACACATACGTATAATACCACTTGCCCCTTCGTAGAAAAAGTTTGGAACCGGAGTGAGCAGATCGCTAAAAATAATTATACCGTAGTGGTACATGGTAAACCTACCCATGAAGAAACGAGGGCTACTTTTTCACACGCCTCGGCACATACGGCAACCCTTATTGTAAATGACATGGCAGATGCCATCGCCCTAAGCAAATATATTACCGGTGAAAAAAACATGCATACATTCAGTACAGAATTTGCCGGAAAATTCACAACGGGTTTTGATGTAACTAAAGATCTTGAACGCATTGGTGTTGTAAACCAAACAACCATGTTAGCCAGCGATACGCAAGACATTTCAGATTTTTTAAAAGCCGTGATGCAGAAAAAATACAATCTGAATGACAGCCATATTGAAGACCGTTTTGCCGATACCAGAGACACTTTATGTTATGCCACACTCGACAACCAATCTGCGGTTTATGGCTTATTGGATATCCAGGCCGACCTGGCCATTGTTGTAGGCGGCTATAACAGCAGTAATACGTCTCACTTAGTAGAATTATGTGAAGCCAAACTGCCCACTTATTTTATTAATGATGCCGAAAAAATCAGGTCAGACTCATCGATCAGGCATTTTAATTTTCATACCAGTACTCAACTAATAACGCCCAATTTTCTTCCCCAAAAAAGGCCCTTAAAAATATTGATGACCAGTGGCGCCAGTTGCCCGGATGCATTGGTTGAAGGCGTAATTGATAAAATCGTTTCTTTTTTTCCGGCCATTTTATCAGGTAAAGAAATGATATTAAAGTTTACATAACCAGGCTATCCTATTACTACAGATGATCTAACATTTTTTGGGGGCCGCATGGCTTACTGCTTTGGCGAATAAAAAATGGATGCTCATGATGAAATAAGCATCCATTTTATTTATCTAAATACGTTTATGGAGCAGTTTTAAATGGTTTATTTTACAATAAAGATTTTTTTAGTTTCCAGTAGCTTATCCATTACCATGATCTGTAAATAATAATTACCTGCCGTTAAATTTAAATCCGAAATACTAAAATAATAATTTGTTGCCTGTATGGTATTCAATTCTTTTGACCGGATCATCTGCCCGTTGGCACCAACCAGATTCAATTTTACCAAAGCATTACTGGAATTGGCAAACGGTATACTAATATTAAATCCTTCTTTTACAGGATTTGGGAATATGGTGATCTGATTAATTTTTATATCAAGCTTTAAAGACCTGATATCGCTATAGTTTATTTTTCCGTTAATGTCCACCTGCTTAATTCTGTAATACAAAATTGTGGCCAATAGATTATTTATTCTTTCATCGGTATATTGATATGACGTATTACCGTTTGCAGACCGGTTTATGGTTGCAATGGTTGTAAAGTCTTTACCATTATTGCTCCGTTGCAGTTCATAATGATGGTCTGTATGGCCCTTTGCTACAGACCAGTTGATTATACCATCATTACCTTGTTTTACAATATTTAACGATAACATATTTAAAGGAAGAAGAACTGCACCTAATGTTGCAGAAGAAGGAAGGGGTCCTAAATAACTCATATTGTTGATTACAGTTGTGCCAGATCTTGCATAATATAACTGTCCGGATACGGATGCACCGGCAGTGCCGGAGAATATGTACCATGCTATTGAATTTACACCTCCACCCGGCAATGTTACCAATGATACATTATTTGAAACATTAAAAGAACCCGAAAACTGAAGCTCCATTATTTGAGTTTCTACTCCAGCTCCAATTGAAATTGATGGATTTGTAAGATTTATAAAATGATAATGGCGATATCCGCCTTCCACAAAAGAGGCATCTGCAAACCAGGTGATTCCAAAAGCCGGAGTTCCAATAATTGACAATGTAGGGATTGGCGTAGTGCCGGCACTAATGGCCACATCAAACTCAAAAGTATTAATAAACCCGTTAACAGCAGTGACAGGCTTAATGTAAATTTTAATCCTTGATTGAGAAGATCCTATACCAATACTGGCCTGCATTATCTGGCCAAGCCCATGTAGAGAAAGAAATAAAAAAAGTGCACTATTTAAAAGATATTTCATGTTAAATTATTTTATTTACTTTGGTTTTATGTAATCGTTATTTTCAATTTTTATGAGCCCCAGCTTTGATAAGGGCCATCTCATAAATGTTGGTTACTGTTGTTTTAATTAAATAAAATAAATTTTTGAGTAAGCCAATTATTATTTAACTGTAACTGTATGGCATAGGCCCCATCGCTGAACCTGGACAGGTTGGTTATGCTGATGACATTATTTCCTTTTACAGCTTTTTGTTTTTGCATTAATACAATCTTACCACTGTTGTCGACCATGCGAATATTTATCTCCTCTGCTTTTTCAGAATAGAATTTCAATGCAATTTGAGAAGTAGCCGGATTGGGTATCAGGGTAAGTGACATAGTCATTTGTGATTTATGTAATGCCACTATATTACTGTAATTAACGTCGCCCGATTTGCTAATAACTTTTAAGCGGTAATATAAAATATCACTGTTAATATTGGCAATATGATCTTTAGTAGAATAAGACTGTTCGATATTGACTACCACATTTTGCCTTACCGTAATGACTTTGCTAAAAGCATTATTATCTGTACTTCGTTCAATTTCAAAATGATCAACTTCTTTATCTGTAATGATTGTCCAGTTTAATGTTACACTATTATTGTTCTGTGAGCCTGTAAAACTCAGGAACCGAACGGGTAATACATAACTTGAAAAACGCCAGTCTCTGTCTAATTGAAATGGAGGATTGAGCGTTCTTTGTACGGTTGTTCTTGAACCCGGCGTTGCATCACCCGTAAAAGTTCCTAAAGCACCCATCCGGTATGACGTTCCTTTAATATTGATTACTGAGTTAAGAGAATCAAAGCGATCATCAAGGCCATCATCATCGGCATCCAATCCGGTTAAAGTAACATTGTCATCAGCCATTCCATTCAGATTAAAATCATTGCCTTCTATTCCATCACTTCGGCCATCAGCATCAGAATCCCAGTCTCTGTAATCGGGTGTACCATCAGCATCATGATCATATACAAATATACCTGCACCACCAAATGCTGCCGGCAGGTTATCGTAAGGACTCATCAATCCGTCTCCATCGGCATCAGTTAATGTTGGCAATTTATATGCAAAAGTTGCTTGTCCTTCAATATTATCAGGAATGCCATCATCATCGGAATCGATATCCAAATAATCCGGTTTACCATCAGCATCTGTACTACGCAGGTTTAATGCTGCCATAGCTGAAACTGTTGTTGACCATCCATTTGTCCCTATTACGCCGTCCACAATACCGTTTAAATTTGCATCAGGTAATCCGGCTTCAATAACATCTACAATACCATCAGCATCACTATCCATATCATAAGCATTGGGCCTTAAATCACGGTCCTTATTTTTATTTGGATAATTATCTGCACGCCCATCAATAGGGGCTACATCAACTCCGGTCATTAATAATGCTGAAGCTAAAATATAATTATCGGCTATGCCATCAAAGTTCGCATCTGCAAAGCCATCGATCTTACCATCATTGTTTGTATCTGTACCCAATGCTTCTACCAGATCTGGTATGCCATCATTGTCACTATCCTGATCAAGGTAATTAGGAATGCCATCAGCATCTAAATCGGGTGTGCCTAAACCATTACCGGAGCCCTGAACACCTGTATTATTGGCATCTACATTTTGCGAGAATCCATCATTATCCGTATCCACATAATTATCAATAATACCATTCCCATCGGTATCTACCCCATAGGATTCTACCACATCAGGTATACCATCATTATCACTATCCAGATCATACTGATTGGGAATACCATCCATATCTCTATCTGCATTATCGTTTACGCCATCCAGGTTTGAATCAATAAATCCGGAGAGATCTGTATCATAAAAATTTATTATGCCATCATTATCCGAATCGGCGCCATAATCAAAATTATCATTTACGCCATCCAGGTTTGTATCAACATAACCCGGATAAAGCGGATCCTTCCAGTTAGGTATACCGTTACTATTATGATCCGCTAAAGCAAGTGGATTATTAAATTCAACATAATCGGGTATGCCATCGTTATCATCATCTATATCTGCACAAAGTGTTATTATCACTGCAATTCGTGCCGTATCTGAACAGCCTGTTCCGTTTGTAAAGTAGGCCCAGTAAACACCCGAGCTGGTTACAGGTATTAATGGATCATATAAATTGGCCTCAATAAAAGGCTTGGCAGAATAAAAAGAATAGCCTGCATATCTACCCCATGGGAGTGTAATATTTAGAGCAGCACATTTATTAATCAGCAATGTATCTTTAGGCGTATAACATAAACCCGCAAGCGGAAAAATAACCGGCCCCGGTACAATACATCCCGCTGAATTTACACCACTGGAATCGAACAATGAATTCCCGGAAATTTTACCAATATAATTTATTCTTGCACTATTTTTTAATGACCCTACACAACTTACTATTTGGCAGGAAGATGCTGACACTACTTTAAATTCAACATGGCTACTTACACCCGGGCCAACATTACCACCTGAAAAGGCATTGGCTCCAACACCTAAACGAAATTTAATTCTGTTAGTGGCAAAATCATATTCAGCCTGGTCATCACTAGAAGCATCTGTTTTACTAACTCCTCCAATTTTAATACTGTTGGGAATATAAGTAGTTCCTGATGGTAATCTATCCAGAATAAATGTACTTATACTTGAGTCATTACCCAAATTGGCATAGTTGATTTTATAAAGTAAACTATCACCGGGTAAAAACAAACCACCGTTGATATCGGTTGCTGTTTTATCAAATGCAAAAGTTGGATTATACTGTGATACGGATGTTGTTAAAACATGAGCGATGATCATTTCCTGGGGTGAAGAAAATCTTACAGTAGCTGAAGTTTGACTGTTACCCAAATTAGCATTGCCCACATTGGGCATATCCAAAATACTGGCATCATACCCCAATGTATTATTAAATGCAGGATTACGGGTAGTTACTACAGCACCTTTATATGCTATAGTACTGTTCCACATATCATTGAGGTTAGCCGTTGCATTAGGGGTTAAATTATAAAACGCAGCGGCACCATTTTGTTTGAAGGCGAAGGAATCTGTCCAGGCCCGGTCTCCGTCATAAGCAACTGCTCCCAATTCGCAACTAATCGGCCCGGTAGGAGGTGTTAAAAACCCACTAATACTTACATCAACCGGCGGATTACCTAATTCAACCACGGCACATCCGTCGAACACAGTTAAATTTCGTGCCGGTAGAGTTGAGTTGGCATAAACAATAACAATTGTCCAGCCACCGTAGGCATTACTTTTCCCTAAGGGTGAAACCACATCAGCAACAGTATATGTACCGTTTGGATTTGTGGCATTCACCAATGCAGTGATATTTGCAAAACACTGAAAGCCTGTATAGATAAATCCCGTTGGGTTGCCTGAGTTGTACAGATCCGTTTGTG
>CANKNL010000056.1 GCA_947483345.1 Chitinophagaceae bacterium
ACCTATCGTAACCTGTCAAACAGTAATCCGTATTTAAAAACCATAACAAGGCAGTTGAATACTAAAGAAACTGAGTATTATGGTGGCATAAAAGGAACGCTTGGCAAGCATTTTAATTTTAATGCCAAAGCCGGATATGTGACTTATGAAAATCTGCCATTCTTTATTAATGATACGGCAACGGATAATAAAGCTTTTGTAATTAGTAATGAAGCCAAAGTGAAAAATTTTAAAGTTCATGGGGATGTCAGTTATATCAATACCGAAAAGTTTACCGTAACAGCAGGGGTTACGTTTAATGGGTATACCGGCATGCAAAGCAACGCCAGGGCATGGCATACTATACCGATGGAATTTACCAGCTCTTTGCGTTGGTGGGCCTATAAGCAGATTTTGTTAAAGGCTGATTTTTATGCTTTTGGTGCCGGGCATTATCTGGATAAAGGCAACATCAGTAAAAGCTATAAGCCGGGCTCTGATTTAAGTGCCGGTGCAGAATTCAAGATTAATAAAACCTTTAGTGCCTGGTTGGATGTAAATAATATTTTGAATACTAAATATGAGCGCTGGCATAATTACGAAGTATATGGATTGAATTTGATGGGTGGGGTTAGGGTTAATTTTTAGGAGCCCCTCCTAAGACCTCACGAGTGAGAACGGTAAAATGACCGCTCAACGGTTACCATGTTATTGGCTTAGATCTAAAACAGGTAACCCTTGAAGGGAGTTGGCAGGTGCTATGAGGCCTCTTTTTCTCTATCTTTGTTCCGATGCAAAAGCAAATCGCTTCATACCTGTTTCAAAATAAAAGCTGTCCGTTGCCTGGCTTAGGTACGCTGTCTGTTTTTATTACAGGTGCCAAATCAGATTTTACAAATAAAATGATTGCCCCACCCACACCTGTTATTCAGTTTGTAACAAATGAGACTGATGCAAATGGTTTACTGGATTATTTGTCAGCAACAACTGGGGCCAGTAAATATGAAGTAACGGAGGCTCTTGATTATTTTTGTGATACCATTAAAAAAGAATTGACCGATTACTCTACTGTAAAAATTAATTACATCGGTACGCTTATTGTGGATGCTTCTGGCAAAATTAATTTTAAACAGGAAGCATTGCCGGCCACGTTTTTGCAACCGGTTTTTGCCGAGCGGGTCATTCACCCCGATGCTGAGCATCAAATTTTGGTAGGGGATAAAGAAACGACCAATACGGTCATGACTGACTTTTTTAGTGAAACACCGGAAGTAAAAAACCGCTGGTGGATCTGGGCCATTATATTGGGCGTAATCGGTTTGCTAACCCTGATTATTTATTTTACTGAACTACATGGCACTTCATCTTTTGGTAATGCCATAAAAATTTAATGCATTCATGATCCATTATAAAAACTGCCCTGTTTGTAAAAGTGAATTGATACAAGAACAGCTTGTTGCTAAGGATTTTACTGTTACTAAAAATATTTTTCCTATCTGGCAATGTAATGCCTGCACAGCCAGGTTTACACAGGATGTACCGGAGCAGGATGCCATTGGAGCCTATTATGCATCGGATAATTATATATCTCACAGCGATACCAAAAAGGGAATCATCAATAGCCTGTATCACCTGGTACGAAAAAGTACATTACTGTCTAAAAGAAGATTAGTGATTAATGAAACAGGCGTAGTGAAAGGATCGATATTGGATATTGGTTGCGGTACCGCCGCTTTTCTGCATACCATGAAAGAGGCCGACTGGGCCATAACCGGTTTAGAACCTGATTCAGCGGCCAGAGCAAAGGCTGCCGAACTATATCAAATTCAGCCGCAGGAATCTGCTAAATTAGGTGAATTGAAACCCGCATCGTATCATGCCATTACAATGTGGCATGTGCTGGAACATGTGCATGAATTACATGACTACATTAAACAAATAGCTGAATTACTTGCGCCCGGCGGAAAACTTTTTATTGCTGTACCCAACTACTGCTCCACTGATGCTACCATTTATAAAGCTGATTGGGCAGCCTATGATGTTCCCCGTCACCTATACCATTTTTCGCCACTGAGCATCGAAAAATTAATATCCATGCATGGCCTTAAACTGGATAAAGTTAAACCCATGTGGTTTGATAGTTTTTATGTGAGTATGTTAAGTGAGCAAAATAAAGATGGTAAAGGTAATATGATCAAAGCTTTGTTTAATGGACTGGTATCAAATTTAAAAGCCTGGGGTGATGTGAGAAAATGCAGTTCTGTTATTTATGTGATCAGTAAGTAGACAAATAGAATTAATTTAATTGCGCGCCAACAAATATAATATCAGGCAAAGCATTCAGGCTCCAGGTCCTCTTCTGAGGGCGAAAGAAGGGAAAGGTTAATTCAACTTCAACTCAAATAGTTTTGGCCAGCGTTTTCCGGTAATCAGGAATTTATGTGTTGCAGAATCATACGCAATGCCATTAAAATAATCCGTTCGGTCTGTTATTTTATCAGCAAAAAACTTTTCTTTTATGCCGGTGAAATCCATTTTACCTACTACAAATCCGCTTGCCGGATCTATCTTAACAATAATATCTGATTGATAAATATTGGCAAAAACATAGCCTTCAATATATTCTAATTCATTTAAGTTATAAACCGGACTTCCATTTTCAGTTACACCGATGGTGCTTTTTAATCTGAAATCATCTGCATTTACAAAATATAGTTTTGCCGATCCGTCGCTGATGATTAATTCGTTACCGTTATTGGTTAGCCCCCATCCTTCATAAGGCCATTTAATGGTTTTTATAGGTGTTTCAATATTAGGTATATCATACACATAAACGATATTATTCTTCCAGGTTAGTTGATACAGTTTATTTTTAAATATGGTAATACCTTCGCCAAAAATAGCAGCGCTGCCCATCATATGTTTCTTTTCTACTTTACCGGTTTTATAATCTGTAATTCGTAAAGAGGAGGCTTCGAAATCGCCAGTACCTTCATACAGTTTGCCTTTATAAAATTCGAGTCCCTGTGTATAGGCACTGGTATCATGTGGGTATTCAGCCACAATGGTATAAGGGATAGCTGGTGTTTTTGCAGGCACAATGCCGGGATCTAAAGGGCCATCAGTATCATCCGTATTTGAACAGGCGGCTAAAATAACCAATGCCAGAATCGCTGAATATCTTTTCATCATCATGTTAATAATATAAACAAAAATAGGGAACTGTTTTGTTGCAACAATCCTTACCTGATAAAACAATGTAAATATTTAGTTAAGTAATCCGTTGGTAACTGATTTTAATGCCTCATCAAGGCAAAAGACCTGCCTGCCGTTAGGCAAGGTTGGTAGAAAAGTTAAAGCAATAATCTAAAATTGCCGTAGGCACGATAGACTGTTGTATCATGCCTACGGCATTTATTTGTCCTTGCTTCTGTTTCAACCAATGTATCGTCCCTAATGGGACTAAGCCAAATCACTTTGTAAACGAATTTAATTAAAAAGGCTTTCTGTTTTCCGGTAAATAATATTTCTTGTGCTTAAATAGTTTAAAATGAAGTTGAAACAGTTTTCATCCTTGCCCACTAACTCCGGTGGAAAAACCCCTTTTTCTGTAAACAACTTTTCGATCAGCAAATTCAAGGCCGCCGTACAGGTATAGCCTGTTGTGCGGCTCATAGAGGAGGTTTGTGTTACTGCATCATACACGTCATACAGATCGTAACAGATTGTTTTTTCTGCATCAGTTATTTTTATCTGCATCAGCGTAAATTCTGCTTCATTTTCTCCCAGTTTCCATTGGTCAAATAAAAGGGCTGAAGTAAATTCCAATGGGGAAATAGATTGTCCTTTAACAGATATAGGTTCCGGACTTAAAAATCCGGCTTTGATCAAACTCTGCATCAATGCAATATGCCCGGGATAACGCAATGTTTTTTCCTTCATGTTGGGGATATGCCCCATCGTAAATAAAATAGAACGCAGGCCATCTGTATTAAAAGATTCAAGTGTGCCCACCTGCTCAAAATCAATAAGCTCTGCATCACTTAGTGCAGGCTTAGTTATAATATGACTGTTCTCAACATAACGGGCAGGCCTGGTGTATTCTTCAAGTACATCAATGGGAGAAAAGGGCGCTTTGTATTCAAAAGGAAAAATTCTTTTTAAAGGAAGTCCGCCTACCAGGCACTCAAAATTAGTGATTGTCATTCGCTCATTATGGTAGCCTAAAATCAGGTTACTCATCCCGGGCGCCACACCGCAATCAACAATTGCTGTAACCTGATTTTCTTTGGCCAGTGCATTTAAATCCAATGCATTCTCGGGAAAAAATGAAATGTCCACCACATTTTTTTTAGCGTTGATGATCGCTTCCAGAGTCAGGTATCCCATAAAACCCGGCACGGCAGAAATGATAAAATCGAATCCTTTTAGCATGGATTCGTATTGGCTATAATTACGCAGATCGGTTTTAATGGTTTTTATGGCATCATTTTTTTGTGTAAGCAGTTGCAATGCATCACCACTTACATCAAAAGACGTGACATTGTATTTTGCTGCTAAATCCAGAGCCATGGCACGTCCTACCATACCAGCGCCTAATATTGCTATTTGCATAAAAAAGTTTATTTAAATCCTTTATGAGGATATGATGAAATGAAATCTGTGAGCCAGAGCTTGTCAACGGCTGTTAACTACATGTAGGGCTAAGGCTTCAACAAGCTCAGCCTAACACGGTATTTAGGCAATGGGCGAAGTGCCATTCATCATAATGGATATATAGGCAGAGAGCCTGTAGAAGTGTGCGTATGTAGGTTGTATAATCAAGATTTATTTTTGTAAGTCATCAGCAATTTTACATCGCTGATGACTTTTTACTTTTGATTTTTAACTTTTTACTTCTTCCCCGTTTTACTTACAAATTTCATCTCCGCAATCAGATTCTTTGCTTCAGCAAATTTATCAACTATAAACATGACATAACGGATATCTACCATAATGTTACGGCAAATAGAGGCATCATAATTAATATCACTCATGGTGCCTTCCCAAACCCGGTCAAAATTTAACCCAACCAAATTGCCATAGGCATCTAATGCCGGACTGCCCGAATTACCTCCGGTAGTGTGGTTGGCTGCAATAAAACATACTGGCTGACGGCCATTTGCTCCCCATCTGCCGAAATCTTTTTTATTGTACAGGTCAATCATTTTTTTAGGCAGGTCAAATTCATAATCGCCTGGAACATATTTTTCCATCACACCATCCATATAACTTTGAAACTCATATTTTACGCCATCTCGGGGTTGGTAATTTTTTACATTGCCATAGGTAACACGAAGTGTGCTGTTGGCATCGGGGTAAAATGTTTTTTTAGTAAATACATCCATCTGTGCCTGCATATAGGTACGTTGTAACCGGTTAATATCCGATTGGAGTGCAGTCAACTTAGGCGATACATGGGTTACATAAGTTTTAAAAATATCGGTATAAAGCTGTCCGGCAACGTCGGCCTTAATAGCAGCAATCGCCTCAGCCATACTGCCATCAAGCAGTTTTTTTATTTTATCAAATGAACTGAATGCCGTTTGGGAGTAAACCGATTCTGATAAAGCGGTAAATGAACTCCCTTTTTCTATGAGCATGGCTTTAAATGCCGGAGAAATGTACTCCGCCTGTTGATCTTTACAATACATGTCCATCAGTGTTTCAAATAATTTCTGATCAACGGCCACATTATATTCTTTAAAAGATTCTTCTAATTTATTTAATACTTCTGCTTTGCGTTTAATATAGGTTGCTTCATCTTTTGAATAAGCGGTAAGCAGTGAATTCATATCTGCAGCAATACCCCATAATTCTACTTTCGGTATAATTTCATTGTAATAATCACGTGCATAAGCATAGGGTTCAATGTCGGTATAAGCCTGTTTAAGATTTTTTAGCAGGTCCATATAAGCCATATTCAGTTCTGGCTTACTTAATACAATTTTTTCAAAACTGTCTTCCCGCTCTTTTCTTTTGGCAACGGCATTTGTTTTTGTTAGTCCCAGTATTTCGCCCTGCCATTTTTTCCAGGCATTTGATATAGACGCATATTTTGCTGCGTATTGTATTTTTATTACTTCATCCTTACGCATGAACCCATCAATAACCTGTAATGCTTTGGTACGAATGGCGATTTTTGCAGGATCACTAACATTAACCGTTTGTTCAATGGCACTGCTGTGCAGATATTCATTGGTACGGCCCGGAAAACCAAAAACCATGGTGAAGTCACCTTCTTTAACACCATCCAAAGAAATGTTTAAAGCGCGTTTAGGTTTATAGGGCACGTTATCAGCAGCATAAGCTGCCGGCTTATTGTTTTTATCTGCATAAATTCTAAACATCGAAAAATCACCGGTATGCCGGGGCCACATCCAGTTGTCGGTATCTTTTCCAAAATTACCAATGGAAGAAGGGGGGGCTCCAACCAAGCGGATATCCCTGTAGGTTTCTGTTACAAATAAAAAATATTTATTGCCATCAAAAAAAGGGCGGATAAGCAGATCCTGATAACTTTCTTTTTTTACTGAAGTTTTTAAGGAAGCGATATTTTTATCAATGGCAGTTTGACGTTCTTTTTCGGTTAAGTTGTTTGTAACACCATTAAAAACCGCTGCGGTGATATCATCAATGCGAATGATAAATGTGGCAAAGAGGCCGGGATTTTTTAATTCCTGCTCATGGTTATAAGCCCAAAAACCATCCCTGATATAATTATTTTGTATGGAAGAATGATTTTGTATGGCATCAAATCCACAATGGTGATTGCTTAACAGTAAACCCTTATCAGAAATCACTTCGGCTGTACAAAAACCACCAAAACTAACAATGGCATCTTTTAAACTGCCTTTGCTGATATTGTAAATGTCGGCGGCATTAATTTTCATGCCCATGCGCTTCATTTCTTTTTCATTAAGCGATTGCAGTAATTGGGGTAACCACATGCCTTCTTCGGCAAAACCCTTGTAAAAAATAGAAATACTGATGACTAGTAGCAGGACATATTTTTTCATATGCAATTTTTAATTCAGCAAAATTAGGCAATTAAAAACGCTTTCTTTCATCAGGTATAATTTGATTCGGTTTGGATAACTGTTTTTTAACCCTTTATTAGCATCCATGGCCTTATTTTTGCTGTATATTTAAAAAAATGATGACAAAAATTATAGTCGTATTGGCCCTTTTTTTAAGTGGCTTTCAAGCCCTTTCTGCACAGGGGGTAAAAGGGTTATTCGATAAAGTTAACAAGGCCATTACGCCGGCTTCGGGTAATCTCAGTAATGATGATATTATTAATGGATTAAAAGAAGCGCTACGTGTGGGAACAGACAGCAGCAGCAAAAAACTTAGCAAACTTGATGGCTTTTTTGGCGATGCGGCTATAAAAATTTTAATGCCCGAAGAAGCTAAGAAGATGGAACGTACACTCCGTAATGTTGGCATGGGAAGTTTGGTAGATAAAGCTATTCTGTCTATGAACCGGGCTGCAGAAGAGGCAGCCAACGGCGTTGGGGGTATTTTCTGGAATGCCATCAAACAAATGAGTATTAAAGATGGGTTACAGATTTTGCGTGGCGGGGATTTTGCCGCAACAGATTATTTAAAATCAATGACTACCAAAGAGCTGACCGAAAAATTCAGGCCTGTTATTGAAGCCGCACTTATTAAAGTAGATGCTACCAAATACTGGAAAGATGTTTTTACCGCTTACAACAATTTTTCCAGCAAACCCGTAAATACTGATCTTAATGCCTATGTTACCGACAAGGCTTTGAGCGGCTTGTTTTATAATATCAGCCTGGAAGAACAAAAGATCCGTAAAAACCCTGCTGCACAAGTAACAGAGCTTCTTAAGAAAGTGTTTGGCGCAAAGTAAAGAACTGTAAATCCTTAAATTTTCTTTAAACGGTATGGCCATCATTAGGTAACTGTGTATATTCACTACCTAAAACTATTGGCCATGAGATCGATTGTTGTAATCCTACATTTTATCGTGCTTTCCATGTCATTAACGGCACAGGATAATGCAGCTTTTTTTATTAGTAACCCCTGCCTTACACCTGATGGGCAAACGGTTGTTTTTAGTTTTGAAGGCGACTTGTGGAAAGCCAATGTAAAGGATGGGCAGGCGGTACGATTAACGGCCATGCAGGGTTACGAAACCAGTCCACGGGTTTCGCCCGACGGGAAATGGATCGCATTTACCGGCCGTCAGTTTGCAAACGGAGATGTTTATGTTATGCCATTTAATGGGGGCGATATAAAACAGATCAGTTTTCATAGTGCCAATGATGAATTGAGCAGCTGGAGTTGGGATTCGAAGCACATTTATTTTCATAGCAACCGCTCAGGCCAGGTCTCGGGTTTTAAAGTTAGTATGCAGGGTGGCACTGCACAACGTGTTTTTGGGGATTATTTTTTTCAATTCGATCATAACCTGGTAGAGCATCCTTCAACAGGCGACCTATTTTTCAACGATACCTGGGAAAGCCTGAACCAGCTTCAGCGAAAGCGATATAAGGGGCCATTTAATCCCGACATTCAATCTTATAATCCTAAAACAAAACAGTATAAAAAATATACCAGCTGGGAAGGAAAAGATTTTGGCGCCACAATAGATAAAAACGGTCATCTCTATTACATTTCTGATGAAGCCAATGGTGAATACAATCTCTGCACTTTAGAAAACGGCAGTAAAAAGGAATTAACATCATTCAGTACTTCTATAAAAACGCCAGCAGTAAATGCCAATGGTGGTATTATTGTTTTTGAAAAAGATTACCAGCTATGGATCTATGATGTGGCGAATAAAAGATCCGAAAAATTGAAAATTACAGTACTGAGAAATTCCGTTTTACCTAAAGAAAAAGATTATGATGTTAAGGGGAAGATCACTAATTATGATGTCTCACCCGACGGGAAAAAGATGGCCTTCACATCCCGCGGCGAAATTTTTGTAAGTGATATTGAAGGTAAATTTATTCAGCAATTAAGCAAAGGCTCTTCTGAAAGAGCATTGGAAGTGAAATGGCTTGGTGATAATAGAACCCTGCTGTTTAATCAAACTTTAAACGGTTATTTAAACTGGTATACCATTGCTGCTGATGGACAGGGCGTTTTAAAACAGATAACGGCCGATAAAAAAGATAACCGGGCCATAAATTTTAATAAAAAACGTACACAGGCCGTTTATTTCTGCGGCCGGGATGAATTACGTCTCCTTGACCTGAAACTTATGGAGCATCAGTTGTTGGTGAAGGATGAGTTTTGGGGTTTTAATAATACAATGCCAGGTTTTTCTCCAAATGATCAATACATTTCATTTAATGCCTTCAGGGGTTTTGAGCAGGATATTTTTGTATTTAATAGGCAAACAAAAAAGGCAATTAATATTACCAATACCGCCATATCAGAATCAGATCCGGTCTGGTCTGCTGATGGAAAATATATTTATTTTTCATCGGCCAGGTTAAAGCCTTCATATCCTTTTGGTCCGCAGGATCCAAAAATTTACCGACTGTCATTAGAGAATGTTGATGAACCATTCCGGTCAGATAAATTCAATGATCTTTTTAAAGAAGAAAAAAAGGATACGATTAAAAAAACGATGACCAATACCGATAGTGTTATTGTAAATATCGATATGAACAGGATCATGGAAAGGATGGAACTGGTAGGCCCCGCATTTGGATCGCAGGGACTGGTTGCTGTTTATCAAAAAGGTGAAAAAACAACCGTACTCTATACCAGTAATCATGGCGAAGGTAAAAATGCTTTATGGAAAACAGTGATAGAGCCTTTTGAAGATAATAAAATTGAAAAAATAACAGGGGCAGATGCAGGAGATTTTGATGTGGTTAATGTGGGCGATAAATGGTATGCGCTTTCGCGGGGTGTCATTTCAAAATTAAATCTGGAAACGAATAAAACCGATGCGATCAATATCAGTTATACATTTCGCAGAAATTTGCAGGCAGAGTTTAGCCAGATGTTTGAAGAAGCCTGGACTAAAATGGAGATCAATTATTATGATGAAAATTTTCACGGGCTTAATTGGCAAAAAACAAAAGAAAAATATCAGCCATTTATTGCGCAGCTGAATAACCGTGCCGATATGAGAATACTGCTTAATGATATGTTGGGCGAACTCAATTCGTCGCACCAGGGCTTTGGTACAACAGGCGATGATGAAAATGTTAGCCTGTCTGGTAAAACAATGGAAACAGGAATTGTTTTTGAAAATAATGATCCCACTATCGTAAAGTATATTATAAAAAGAAGTGCTGCCGACCGAAAAGGCATTGACCTGAAACCGGGTGATGTACTGGTAAAAGTAAAAGATGAGGTTGTAGATAAAAGCCGGGATCGAAATTATTATTTCAGTAAACCATCAGTGGATAAGGAAATTGAACTTGAATTTTCAAGAGGAATAAAAAATTTTACTATAAAAATTCACCCGCAACTAAATTTATTTTCCAATTTGTATGACGAGTGGATTGATAATAACCAGCAACGTGTGGATGAAAAAAGCAATAACCGTATTGCCTACGCCTGTATGAAAAATATGGGAACAGGGGAGTTGGAGAAATTTATTATTGATATGACGCAGGAGCTTAATCAAAAAGAGGCACTCATTCTTGATTTGCGTTATAATACCGGAGGCAATGTACATGATGAAGTATTGAAATTTTTAGAACAACGCTCATACCTGCAATGGAAATACCGCGAAGGGGCATTAACCCGGCAAGGTAATTTTACACCTTCGGATAAGCCTATTGTTTTATTGATCAACGAGCAATCTTTAAGTGATGCCGAAATGACTGCAGAGGGTTTTAAAGCTTTAAAGCTGGGAAAGATCATTGGTAATGATACCTATCGCTGGATCATTTTTACCAGCGGTACTACTTTGGTTGACGGTTCGTCTGTACGTTTGCCCAGTTGGGGATGTTACACACTTGAGGGTAAAGATTTGGAAGCTACCGGTGTGCAGCCGGATATAAAACTGATCAATACTTTTGAAGATAAGATCAATGGGCGCGATCCACAGGTTGACAGGGCTGTAGAAGAGATTTTGAAACAGTTAGGGAAAAAATAAAAATTGACTTTAGTGTTATTAAATTATTAAGTATTTTTACAAATAAATTGCCACTCCGTAGAAACGGAGTGACTTTTAACGATTGCTTGCTATATGAAAATTTTTAATTTCTTTTCTTTGCTGACAGGTTCAGCGTAATGGCTTAAACGGCCAATTAACGATTGATTGTTTCCTTTAGCGGTTGTTTGCTTTGTGAATTAACCATCTTTGTAATACAAAACTAAGGTGCGTATTGTTATACACCTAATCAACTTATTGTTAATTCTATTATGTTAAAAGCATTTTTAATTAATTAAATCCTTTACAGTAAAGCGTTACAGTAAAATGTGTTTATGATGCCCAACCGTTCTGCCGACATATTATTTCAACTGATTCAGTCGCTCGAAAAAGCGGAAAAGCGGCATTTTAAGCTTTATATCAAAAGAAGTTCATCCAGGGAAGATCTTAAGGTGATACAACTTTTTGATGCAATTGATAAAACAAAAGACTATGATGAGAAGCAGATACTGAAAAAATTACCCGGTATTGAAAAACCTCAATTGGCCAATTTAAAAGCACATTTGTATAAAGAATTACTGGCCAGCCTGCGGTTGTTGAAAAGTACAGAAAGCATCGAGCTGCAATTGCACGAACAACTGGATTATGCCCGTATTCTTTATAATAAAGGGCTATTTCTGCAGAGTTTAAGAATTTTAGAAAAAGTAAAGGATCTGGCTAAAGCATATCACCAGGAAAGTTTTTTAATACAGGTTATTTCGCTGGAAAAAAAAATAGAAACCCTGCATATTACCAGAAGTGGTGAAGATGCCGCAAACCGGTTAACACAGGAAGCGAATGATGTAAATGAGCAGCGTACCAGCATTACAGCCTTATCTAATTTGGCACTGCAATTATATCAATGGTATGTAAAACATGGGCATGCCCGAAATGAAAAAGACGAGAAAGGGGTTAAACAGTTTTTTAAACAAAACCTGCTGATCAACTCCGGGGAAGTAAAAGGTTTTTATGAACGGCTGTATTTATATCAGAGTTATTGTTGGTATGCTTTTATCCGACAGGATTTTTTAATGTATTACCGTTACAGTAAAAAGTGGGTTGAACTTTTTAATAATGAGCCTATCATGATCTCTGTAGAAACCGGCCATTATATTAAAGGCCTGCACAACCTGTTAACAGCCAATTTTAATTTGCGTAATTATAAGCAGTTTGATCATTATCTATCCCGGTTCGAAAGGTTTACGCTATCCAAGCCTGCCAACCAGCATGATAATTTCAGGATGCAGGCATTTGTGTATTTGACCAGTGCCAAAATAAACCAGCATTTAATGAAGGGGTCGTTTAATGAAGGCTTGAAACTGGTGCCTGTCATAGCCAAAGGGTTAGATGAATTTTCTTTGTACATCGACAGGCACAGGGTACTGGTAGTGCAATACAAAATGGCCTTGTTGTATTTTGGTAATGGCAATTACGAATTGTCTATTGATCACCTGCAACAGATTATTAATGGGCCGGTGGATATTCGTATTGACCTGCAATGCTATGCCCGACTGCTGCACCTGATGGCGCATTTTGAGCTGGGCAATGATGCCATAATAGAATCGTTGATCAAATCTGTTTTTAGATTTATGTCGCGGATGGAAAACATGACTGTAGTTGAGGAAGAGATGTTTAAATTTTTGCGTAACAATGTGTTTGAATCAGCAGAAAAATTAAAACCCGGATTAAAAAAATTATTACAGACCATTAAACAGTTTGAAAAAAACCGCTATGAAACCCGGGTGTTTTCTTATCTTGATATTATCAGTTGGGTAGAAAGTAAAGTCTATAATATACCGATGAGTGCGGTGGTGAATGAAAAGTATATGAAGAGCAGGCACCATTAAAAATGTCATCTGTTCATCTACAACGCCTACGGTGAAATCTCCAAATTATTTTTTAACAGTTGTCTTTGCTGTCATAAAAGCTTTTACGCCGGATTCATTATTTAATTTTATGGCATAAAATAATCCTTCATTGGTGCCTTCAGTTTCGGTAGTGCCGTAAAGAACCTGTTTATTGCTGGCCAGTTTTAAATGGTATTTATCAAGTCCAAGTATAAGATAAGGGTCGTCTTTTTCTTTGCCCGCTAAATAAAGATCA
>CANKNL010000057.1 GCA_947483345.1 Chitinophagaceae bacterium
CCTGTGAAGCCATTTTTACTTTTTATGTTTGACTTTTAATTCTCCACCCAGGCATCGCTTTCTTTTAATAAATTAATTAATTCATCCACCGCCACTTCGCTGGCCACATTTTTTTTCACCACTTCCCGGCCCCGGTATAAAGTGATTTTCCCCGGACCACTACCCACATACCCAAAATCGGCATCAGCCATTTCGCCGGGGCCATTTACTATACAACCCATGATGGCGATCTTTATTCCTTTTACATGATTGGTTACTGCACGGATCCTGGCGGTAGTTTCCTGCAGATCAAATAAGGTTCTGCCGCAACTCGGACAGCTGATATATTCTGTTTTTGAAATACGGGTACGTGTAGCCTGCAAAATTCCAAAAGCTATTGAATTTAAAAGTTTGGTTTGGGGTTTAATTTTTTTATTCCCAAAATAGTGCCCAAAGCAAACACCATCGCTTAATCCATCCAATAATAAGCCGCCGGTTTCTATCGCATAATGGATTAAACTTTCATCTGCAGTTGTATCCGTACTGTCGCATATGATTATGGCGGGATTTTTAATATTGTTATTCATCAGTTCAATAAACATCCTGCGGATGCTTTGCATGGCATTTTTATTAGTGCTGCTCAAACAAATAACGGCTGTATGGTCTGACTTCAGTTTTGCAAATATGTTATCCAGCTGAAGTTGGGGGTATCCTATCGAATAACAATCAATCATCACAAAATTAAGCCAGGCTGATTTTATTAAATGATCATCCAGGTATTGATCAGCATCCAAAATGGGGACATGTTTATGTTGATCAGATGCCAATAGCCAGTCTTGTTGATAAAGAATAACTTTTAAAGTTCCCGGCAAGTCAAAATCGAGTGTTCGGTTACAAAAAATATAATCAGCAGCGGCATCTCCAATATGCCATTTATCGGTAACCGCATCATACGTATAGCCAATAGTTTGTAAATGCTCAGGCGTTATGTTTTCAAATTTGCTAAAATCTGCAATAACTACCGGCACATGCTTGGCCCCTATATTATGCACGGCAACGGTTTCTCTTCTGTTATATTCAAAAGGCGAATAAGGAAGCTTCATATCATACGCCGATCCTGTTGTGAGGGCCTTTGAAGGGTCTTCTATTTTTATATTTTCTTTGTCATCAATAGCTATTGGCTGATATCGCTTTACAATATCAAAACAGACCGGGATCTCCAGCTCGGGATCTTCGGTTAATGATACCCGTATGGTATCTCCAATGCCATCTTCCAATAAGGTTCCAATGCCGATTGCCGATTTTATTCTGCCATCTTCACCATCACCGGCTTCAGTAACCCCCAGGTGTAAAGGATAACATTCACCAAATTCTTCCATCATGTGATTGATCAGCAACCGATAAGCCTGTACCATAACCTGCGGATTGCTGCTCTTCATACTCAGTACAATCTGATGATAATCCTCTGCCCTTGCAATCCTCAAAAATTCCATGGCACTTTCAACCATGCCCATGGCGGTATCACCATATCGGCTCATGATCCGGTCGCTTAAACTGCCGTGGTTGGTACCAATTCGCATGGCTGTTCCATACGCTTTACATATTTTTACCAACGGGGTAAACCGCTCTCTGATTCTTTCTATTTCTTCGGCATATTCGGCATTGCTGTAATCGATCTGTTCAAATTTTTTCTTATCAACATAATTACCCGGGTTTACCCTGACTTTTTCTACAATCCTGGCCGCTATTTCAGCGGCATTTGGTGTAAAGTGTATATCAGCAATTAAGGGTGTATCAAATCCTCTTTTTCTTAACTCATCCTTGATGTTTTGTAAGTTTTCTGCTTCATTTTTTGAGGGTGCTGTAATACGTATCAACTCTGCGCCTGCTTTAATACAGCGGATAGATTGCTCAACCGTTGCCATCGTATCCATGGTATCGGTGGTGGTCATGGTTTGAACACGAATGGGTTGATTATTGCCTATTAAAAGATTACCGATTTTAACGGCTCTGGTTTTAAGGCGTTTATATGTTGTTAGGGATTCGCAGTAAAATGGCATGTTTATAAAATTGCTGTAAAAATAACAATAAAAAACAGGGTTTGCCGGCCTATATTTAACATGGCCTGAGAAAATCAGTATTCAACTTTATAGGCTAATTTTTCGGGATGCTCTATCATGTCGGTAAAGCTACTAATAAACGTTATTGTTTTTTTATCTGCCGAAAGCACCGCATTATTACCCTTATAGTTTTTAATTTCACCGGCTGTTGAGATCCTGGTTTTATAGGTCATTTCACCCATCATACCGGCCATTTGCTGCATCATCAGTATGGTTGAGTCGGCAGACATTAATTTTCGGAAATTCATGGTATCAATCATTTTACTCTCCAGTTGGCCAGGCACTGCAGTAAACTGAAAATAAGAGGTGCCGGGCATAAGTGCTTTTTCTGCCATCCCGGCATCAACAGGCGGCTCTGTATCTTTCTCCTGCTTGTTAGATAGATTATCAAAAGCTTTTATCTTATTCATTACCAAACAAAAATTATTTTTAATTTCAGGTAAATGGCTAATCAAATTAAACGGGCAGGTCATGATAATTTTCATTTCGGCATTGGGCTTGTTCAGCTTAATTCTAATCGTCGCCTCTTTGTATAATTCCTTTTCTTCGGCACTTAAATTATCGGCTGCAAGAACCAGATCTTTAAGAACTACTGTAGAATCAATTATTTCTAATTTACTGCCATTGTTGTTCTCATCAGTGCCCATTTGATTTGTTAAGCCGATGAGTTTACTCATATCCATGACCAGGGTATATTCGCCACTATGATCTGCATGAATAACAATAACCTCTTCGGTATCTACACAAGCAGAAAAAAAAGATAGCAGAAAAAAAGCAATCAGCAATTTTGCGGTTTTCATTTAATAAAATTTAAGAATACAAAGATGAGCAAAATTTACCAGTCTTTTTCCGGTTTGGCTGAAGCCGCTGTATTAACTTTTCTTAATCTATCCTGTAGGTTTTTTTCCTGTTGAAGTAAGGCTTTTAATTTCTCTTCTGCATCCTGTTTGGTTAGTTTGGATGGTTGGGGCTTGGGTTCCTCATTTTTTTCATTGTCTTTAGGCTTTTCATTTTGTTTTTTCTCTTCATTAGGTTTTTTTTCATCCTTTTTGTCCTGATCCTCCTTTTCTTTCTGCTCCTTTTGCTGCTGCAAAGCTTTTTGCAGATTTTGCCGTGCATCGTCATCCCGGGGTTTCAGTTTCAGTGCATTTTTATAAGCCTCTATACATTCTGGCAGTTTTTTATTATTCTGCAACACAACACCCTTGTTGTAATAAGTTTTAGATCTATCCTCATTTGAGGATGCCTTTGATAAGGCTTCATCAAAAGCCTGAACAGCCTCATCGGTCTTTTTATTTTTATACAATGCATTACCCAAATTATATTGTGCTGTAGCATTGGCAGGATTCTTTAGTGCAGCCTGCTGATAGTTAGTTATAGCTTTGTCGTATTCCATTTTTTGGTAAGCGGCATTGCCTGTATGAATTAAGGCATTGTCATTTTGGGCAATGGCGTGCATGGGTAATACAAAACAACCCATTAGCAACAGCCAACCGGCAAGTGTTCCTGATAGATTTTTTTTCCGGTTGTTGCTATTTGCAAATGACAAACTGCCGGCTGCCTTTCTTTCCGAAATAAATAATTCGATAACGAGTAAAATAAAAGCGAGGTATAAAAAATAAGGAAAGAAGCTTTTGTAATTCACCAATGACTCTTCGGTAACTGTCCGCTGATCCATACTGCCCAACTGGGCATCCAGTTGACTAAGCAGCTCATCGGTATTTGTAAAAAGTTGATAACGGCCATTCCCTTTTTCAGCAATTTTTTTTAACGTCTCTTCATTTAATTTAGTAACTACTGTATTACCATTAACATCCTGTTTAACCTGATTGGTAAGCTCATCTATAATGGTTGCTCCCTGTGGTGAACCAATGCCAACGGTATTAATAACAATGCCTTCATCAGCCATTTGACCTGCCATTTTTATAGCGCCTTCATCATGATCCTCTCCATCGCTAATTAAAACGATGGCCTTATATTTTTTTTCTTTTGAGATGAAGGACGAGTAACACATTTTTAAGGCGTCTGAAATTACCGTACCCTGTGTTGGCACGATATCGGTTGACGCAGACGACAGATACATTTTTGCAGCGCCATGATCACTGGTTAAAGGCATTTGCAAATAGGCCCTGCCTGCAAAAACCACAATGCCAACACGGTCATTGCTAAGCCTGTCAATTAATTTACCTAGTGCCTGCTTTGCCCGTTCAAGCCTGTTGGGCTTAATATCCTGTGCCAGCATGCTTTTGCTTACATCAATAGCAATCATCACATCAATCCCGTTCCGGTTTACCTGTTCCACAGCTTTTGGTGAGCGCAGATTTGCTAAAGCAAATACGGCAAGTATAAAGGCTGATAAAATGAGTGCAAATTTTAAAGCAAATCTTTGGGGAGCATAATTTTTAATCATTTCCCTAACCAGGTTTTCATCGCCGATTTTTTTGATCACTTTGTGCTTCCATCGCAACAGCATAAAATACAATATCCCCAGCAACGGAATGGCGGCCAAAATAATAAAATATCCGATGTGTTGAAATCCTAAATTCATGACGTATGCAAAATAACAAAACTACCCATATGGATAGTGTTAAAAATTGGAAATACCATTACTGTAGATTGATGGCAAATCAGCATTCCCGGCCATTCTCCAATTTGCCAGGGTGCACTTATTTTTTCCCTTCAAAAAATCCGTATTGTTTTAGAATAGCTTTTGTAATATTGATCCTGACTGGCTTTATATCCGTATTGGCATCAACAGCCTTTACAAATGTTACAAAAAAGTAAACATGTTTATTTTCTTCAATCCAGCCAACAAGCCAGCCAATAGCATGGCCATCTTCAGCATATCCCAAACCGGTCTTATAGCTTAATTGATAAGCCGTATTATTTTCCTGCAGCAATACATCCCTTACCATCTGTTGAACACTTTTACGGAATGGTAACTGATCAAAATATAATTTTTTTATAAATCCCAGTTGCTCATCAGGAGATATTTTTAAAGTATTATTAAGCCAGAAAGAATCTACCGGACCGCTGATATTTTTATTGCCATAACCTATGCTGTCAATCCATTGCTTCAGGGTGTCTTTTCCCAATCGCCTGGCTACTTCCTGATAATAAGGTACACTACTTACCTTAAAAGCTTCGGTCATATCCATATCTTTATTCCAGTCCTTGTTCCACCTGGTTGTACCATCCCATTTGATCACCATTTTTTCATCAGTAATGATACCCGTTTGCAAGCCCACTAAAGAATTAAAAATTTTAAAGGTGGATGCCGGTGAAAAGCGCATGGTATCGTACTTCATATTGTAAACGGTTACCTCCCCATCGGCATTATTAAGCATGGTAAAACAGCCATCTACTTTATTTTCTGCAAAATATTTTTGCAGGGTATCGTCATTATTGGCTTTATTAACCGTACACGAGGCCATCAGCATCAGGCAGCAGGCCACAGGCAAAACCATTTTATAATTACACGTCATCCGTTAATATTTTAAATTATTTTTTATTTAGATGTTCAGCCGTTGCCTCAAGCGCGTCGTAGAATTTTTTACCAAATTTTCTGGTTAAAGCTTCTTTTAGAAATACATAAACCGGCACTTTTAATTTTTTACCCAATGCACAGGCTGCTTTACAATTGTCTTCTCTGGGTTCGTAATTTACATATACATTATCGCTATGCTTGCTGTTTTTGGTAATTACAGGAAACAGGTGACAGCTTATGGGTTTCTTCCATTTTACCTTACCATCCATATAGGCCTGTTCTATGCCGCATTTTACAACCCCATCAGTGCCTTGTATGCCGTATACACAAACTTTACTGTCGATAGTAGGTGTTACCCAACCATACTCTCTGTCGTACACATATCGGCCCTGGCGTTCAAGTTCTTTTTTACTTTCGGCATTCAAATAGGGCAACACAGTTTCATACACGGCATTCAATTTATCCAGTTCCTCATTTTCAAGGGGCGCACCGGCATCACCATCCACACAGCAGGCGCCCTTGCATTTTGAGAGATCACAAACAAATTGTTCTTTAACGATCTCATCACTTACCAAAATATTATCAATTGCAATCATAAGGTCGCAAAGTTAAAGATTTAGGATAAAGTATCTGCGGAATGTTTGACGATACAAAGCGCCTAAAATAAAGAGGGCCTTGGCAGGGTAAAAAGCCACTGATCCTTTTCATAACGTATTGATTTCATCTGCACAACAAATTAACGGCTTGGTTAGTTTTACTTTACAGATCCTGCGCTATTTGTCCATTTAAAAGTATTAATCAGATGATCGATATCTTTTTGTAAAAAATCCTGCACTGGTTTTAATGAATCGGCATTGGGGGTTACATCAAAATACAAAGCACCCCTGAAGAAGTTTTTTGTAGTATCACTCATAAAAAACTGTTTGGCAGTAGCCGCATTTCCACCTACCCGGAAGAAGACTCCGGTGATGCCGTTTTGTGTATGAAACAAACTGTCTTTAATTGAGGAAGCAACGGATTCGTTTTTATTGGTAAGTTTAAAAGCATCGTTTACCATAAAGTCAAAAACGTTGATGCCAAGTGAATCTTTGTATACCCCATTGGCCTGTTTAACCTTATAGGTAGATTGGCCTCCAATGGCCTTGTAGCTTAAAAATATTCTGCCGCTGAATTGTGGAAAGTCGATATTAATCCAATAAGGATTGTGTACGTCCTGATCGAAATACGTGCTGTCTTTGATTACCTGTGCATATACAGGGTATTCAAAAGTATAGGGGAAGCCCTCTTTTTGAAAACTCATATATTTTCTTTCGGGAAAATCAATTTTAAAGTACCCGGTTTTTTTGGAGGTATAGGTTGAATTACAGGCCAGCAAAAAAAAACAACAGGCCACAGGCCACAGGCCAAGTACAATTGGCCATTTGAAATTGGTCATCATTCCGGGCTGTTTTACTTGTGTTCTCATGTTTATTTTTTGTACCGCATTAAACTACTGGTTGTGTGGTAATGGTGATCTTTATTTTATCCAGCCTGTTTTTATGGATGTCAAGAGGAATGAAGATAAAATCACCGGCTGTTACTTCTTCATTTACCTGCGGAAACTTACCGGCGATCTCCAAAACCAACCCTGCCAAAGAATCGCTTTCGCCACGTACTGTATTGAACGTGTCTGTTGGCAACCCAATGGCCTTACAAACATCATTGATCATGGTCTTGCCTTCGAAAATATAATTATAGTCATCGATCTTTTTATTATGACTTTCCTCATCATCAAATTCGTCTTTTATTTCGCCTGTAATTTCTTCCATCACATCTTCCAAAGTCACAATACCCGAAGTGCCGCCAAACTCATCTACAACCACGGCAAAATGCATGTGCCGGTTACGAAACTCCTGCAACAGATCTTCAATTAATTTGTGTTCGTGTACAAAATAAGGCTGGCGTAATAAGACGTGCCAGTCAAAATCGGGAGGATCATTTAAGTGTGGTAAAATATCTTTGGTATGCAGCATACCAACTACTTCATCTAAGTTTTTTTTAAACACCGGCAGTCGTGAATAATGCAAATCCTCTACTCTTTTAATCGTGTCTGCAAAACTAAAGTTAATATCAATCCCACTTACATCAAGGCGTGTACGCATAACCTGTTTTACCGTGGTATCTCCAAATTTTCTTATCCCTTTTAAAATAGATTTCTCTTCAGTAGTGGCTTCGTGCTCCGGTAACATGTCGATGGCATAATCCAGATGACTGCGATCAAGTGTTGAAGAGTTTTCGGAAGAAAACTTTTTTTCTATTGTATCGCTGTATCGAACCATGCGTTTGCTGAACCGAAAAAAAATACTGCTGAAAATTTCTACTATAAGCGATGCGGTAGCTGCAAACCAGATCTTATGATGGGTAGCCCAAACTTTTGGTAATACTTCTCCAAAAAGCAATAACAAAAAAGTAACTGACCCTACTTTAATTAAAAAAATGGGCCAGAATGCAAGCTGGTAAACACTTATCCAGCTGTCGATTAAAATATTGGAAATTAAAATAATGCCAATATTAACAAAGCTGTTACTGATGAGCATGGAAGCCAATAAAATTTTGGGCTGATCTAACAAACTCACAATACGACTATACGCAGGTCGTTTTTTTGTTCGCAGCATATTGATATCCTTGAACGTCAGGGAGAAAAAAGCAATTTCAGACCCGGCCAGTAAAAAGGATAATATGAAAAGAATGACGACTAAAAAAATAAGTATGGTGGTAGCAGCAGGTGTTATTGCCAAAAGCTGAAAAGTAAAAAATGCAGAAACCGAAGAATAATCCAAAACTGTAAGTTTAAATGAAAAATGCTATTCTACTAATTGTTTTTATTAAAAATAGAACAGGCTTGGTATGGCTTAACAAAATTATTAGTTTTAAAACCTCATTAAAAAGGCAACCGTTCCGAGCCATCATCAGCCGTTGGAAGTTCGGAATCATGATCTGGTTCATCCGGATTTTCAAATCCCTGAGTACCCTGGGTGCCGTCAGTTTTTTTATCCAACATGATCAAATTGTCTCCTACAACTTCAGTAGCAAATTTTTTGTTTCCGTCTTTATCTTCCCAACTCCGGGTTTTTAGCCTGCCTTCAATATAAACCAAACTTCCTTTATGCAAATATTTCTGGGCCAGGTCTGCCAAACCACGCCAGAGTACAATAGTATGCCATTCGGTTTGTGAGATCAGCTTACCCGTTCTGTCTTTATAGGTCTCTGTGGTTGCCAATGAAAATTTGGCCACACCGATATTGCCTTCCAAAAACTGCATATCCGGATCTTTGCCAAGGTTTCCAATAAGCATTACCCTGTTTACGCCTCTCATATAATTTTGTTTAGATATTGTTTTTGCCGGTTCATTCTGTAGTAAAGCCATCAGCTCATGATCACACAAATTTAAAGATACATTTTTATCTTTCAAATGGCTTTAGCTCATTTTCGGCCAAATAGGCTGTTATCAATTTAGGGAATGGCAGTTTTGCCAATTCCTTGTACGTAACCGCTTTATAGCCTTTTAACGGAAGGGTATTTTTTAGTTTTACCAGAATAAATCTGCCCTGTATGGTTTGATGGGTTAGCTGTTGCCGGTAGATATTTGAGACCTGCCTAATATCGGCTTTGTTTTTATTACTGAATGCCTTATAAAAAGCAGTGTGCGCTATGCTATTAACCGGTAATAATTTTTCTGTCTCCATCAAAACAAATTCATACAGGTTTTCCCAAATATCCTTTTCCGCTCTTTTTCTGATATAAATCTTAGCCTTGTATTCAATTATAAAATAATAAAAAAACCTTATCCTTTTTTTTAACTTTCCTGTTTTTACCGGAAGCAAATTAATTTTATCCTGTAAACGGGCTTTACAATCAGATTTTATCGGGCAACTGAGGCATAAAGGATTTTTAGGTTTGCAGATCACTGCGCCAAAATCCATGATGGCCTGGTTATAAATTCCCGGAAATTTTTTATCCAAAAGTTCCTGGGCCCGGGCGGCAAATAAAATTTTACCTGATGAACTGTTAATGGCTGTGTCAATCCCAAAAAAACGTGATAACACCCTAAACACATTCCCATCTACAACAGCATAAGGTAAATTAAAAGCAAAGGATGCAATAGCTGCGGCTGTATATGGGCCAATTCCTTTTAAGTCCAAAATGTCACTATATGTATCGGGGAATTTACCATATTTGTTATTTGCAATATATTTTGCGGTTTCGATCAGGTTTTTACATCGTGTATAATAGCCCAACCCTTCCCAAAGTTTAAAGATCTTTTGTTCTGGCGCTTTTGCCAGTTTATTAATATTAGGAAATGCTGTAATGAAGCGATTGTAATAATCTAAACCCTGGCCCACCTGTGTTTGTTGTAAAATAATTTCGCTAATCCATATTTTGTACGGGTCTTTTTCGCCTTTCCAGGGCATAAGTCTGGTATTGTATTTTGTATTCCAAAGCAGAAGTCTTTTTGTGAAATTCTGTTTACTCATTTCCATATTTATTATATATATATAGTTTTACTAATTATGTATTATATTGTATGCCATATAAGACTAATTATCAATAAGTTAAGAATGTACTTATAAATAAAAAATAATTACAATTTTAACTAAACTACCTGATTATCATCAACCTATTTTGAAATTTCAATTTTTAGTTGTATTTTTCTAACGTTAATATTTTAAAAGACTAATTATGAGAAAAGCAGACCTCATTAATCAAATATCAGACAAAACCGGCATACCTAAAGTAGATGTGCTGGTTACCTTGGAAACGATGTTCAAATCTGTTAAAAATGCCTTAGCAGCCGGTGAGAATATCTATATACGTGGCTTTGGAAGTTTTATTATAAAAAAACGGGCGGCCAAGATTGGTCGTAATATTAAGAAAAATATTGCTGTGGAGATTCCTGAGCATTTTATACCGGCCTTTAAACCAGCGAAAGAATTTATGCTGGAAATAAAATCTTCAAAAAATATTAAAGAACCCAATGAAAATGAGGATGACAGTGAAGAGTAACTTACCTTTGCCATCCTGCAAAAAATAAGTGCAGATTTTTTAAATGCTGAAGAAACAATTCATATTTGCCATAACAGGTCTGGTTTTAGTAATCGTACTTTTTAAATTTGGAACTACTGTTGCACCAAAAGGCGAAATGAAAGTCCCGGTGGTTACTGCTACGCCAACTTTTGATATACTCCAAAATATTCAAGAAGAGAAAAAACATTTAACTCCTGCACAGATTATCAATCTTGGTAAATTAGAAAATAGTGTAACACGTGGTGATGTTAACAATCAATTGATTACAGCAAATACACAACTGGCAAATTATTGGCGAGACAGTTTACAAGTCTTTGATCCTTACCTTTATTATTTATCAGAAGCCGCTAAGTTGGATAAGTCGGAAAAAAACCTCACCTTTGCAGCCCAATTAATTTTAAATAATCTCAGAGGAGAGCAGGATCAGGCAAAATTAAGCTGGAAATCAGAACTGGCCATTGGCCTATTTGAAAAAGGCATTGCGCTTTATCCGAATAATGATGATTTAAAAGTTGGCTTGGGTAGTTGTTTTATTTTTGGAAAGGGCCGTATTGGCGGACCACAAGAGACGATGAAAGGCATTCAGCAGTTGTTAAGTGTTGTTAGAAAAGATTCAAATAACATGAAAGCACAGATGATGCTGGGTGTGGGCGGATTTGTTTCGGGCCAATATGACAAAGCTGTTGACCGTTTACAAAAAGTAATAGCTGTTGAACCTGAAAACCTGGAAGCCATTGCCTTTTTAGCTGATACGTATGCAGCCAAGGGAAACAAAGCGGAAGCCATAAAATGGTACATGATAAGTAAGCGGCTGATGAATAATCCGGCATACAGCATGGAAGTTGACGAACGGATTAAATCATTAAGGTAACAATTCGAAGTAGCATTCGATTTACATATTAAAAAAATTATTTTAAACACAAAAAAGACTAGTTATGCCTTGTGGTAAAAAGAGAAAACGTCATAAAATTGCAACACACAAGCGTAAAAAACGTTTAAGAAAGAACCGTCATAAGAAAAAATAATTTTTTTCTTATCGGTGCCCGGAATCCTCATCCGGGCACACATGTATCTGCATTCATTACAACTAATGGCTAGTTGATAATGTGTGCGTTTATGTTTTCCTTTTAACGATGTACCGGTCTTACCAAAAAATTACGCTTGACCAAGGAACTTATTATAAATTCTGCCCCGCAAGGTGTTGAAATTGCCCTATTAGAGGACAAAAAATTGGTAGAGCTGCACAGCGAAAAAGCTGATGCCAGCTTTGGCGTAGGAGACCTGTATCTCGGAAAAGTTAAGAAACTCATCCCCGGATTAAATGCCGCATTTATTGATGTTGGTTTTGAAAAAGATGCCTTTCTTCATTATACTGATTTAAGCCCCTATATTCGCTCCATTTTAAAATTTACTACCGAATCCATTAATGATAAATCTGAAAACGGATTTGATTTTGCAAAATTTAAAGTAGAGCCGGAGATCATCAAGACCGGTAAAATTTCTGAAGTACTTAATGGCAAGCCCATTGTTTTGGTACAAATTTTAAAAGAGCCCATTGCCGCTAAGGGGCCACGTCTTAGTTGCGAACTGTCGTTACCCGGCCGTTTTGTGGTGGTCACGCCCTTTAATGATATCATTGCCATCTCCCGCAAAATTCATTCTTCCGACGAAAGAAAAAGATTACACAGGATCATTGAAGCCATTAAGCCTAAAAACCTGGGTGTTATTGTAAGAACAGCTGCAGAAGGCAAAAATACCGCCGAATTACACGACGATTTATTAAGCCTGGTGGCCACCTGGAAAACCATTCAAACCAACTTAAAAGGCGCTACACCGCCTACGAAAATATTAAGTGAGCAGGGTAAAACAACCAGTATTTTAAGAGATCTTTTAAATGAAGATTTTAATAAGATTGTGGTTAATGACAAGCATATTTATGGTGATGCAAAAACTTATATCCAGCGTATTGCACCGGATAAGGCTGATATCGTTTCTTTTTATAACAATGGCTCTCCCATATTTGATAGTTTTGGAATTACCAAGCAGGTTAAAGCCGCTTTTGGTAAAACCGTAAACCTGCCAAGTGGTGCCTATTTAATAGTTGAACACACCGAAGCTTTACATGTAATTGATGTAAACAGCGGCTATAAAAGTGTTAGTAATAATCAGGAACAAAATGCACTGGAAACAAATCTGGAAGCTGCTGAGGAGATAGCCAGACAAATGCGGCTAAGAGATCTGGGTGGCATTATTGTCGTTGATTTCATCGATATGAAATTGATGGAGAACAAAAAGAAACTGGCCGATGCCATGGATGGATATATGCGCCCCGACAGGGCCAAGCATGCCGTACTGGCCATCAGCAAGTTTGGTTTAATGCAAATTACCCGGCAGCGTATGAAGCCGGAGATGACTATCAATACCAGCGAAGTTTGCCCAAGCTGTGCCGGCACCGGAAAAATATCCTCCACGCTTATTTTAGAAGATGAGATAGAAAAGAACCTGAGCTACCTCATCATGCAAAAGCATACCGGCTTAACGGTAGAAATACATCCTATTTTACATTCCTATCTTACCAAAGGATTTTTATTTTCAAAGCTTTCCA
>CANKNL010000058.1 GCA_947483345.1 Chitinophagaceae bacterium
ATGTCATTTGCGTGTATGCGGGCATTATCAACCGCATTTTTTATACAACGTTGTACAGCCACATCATTGGGGGCTGTCATACTGCCATTACCACGTTGGCCACCCGCATTTATTGCAGCTCCTGCAATTTCTCCATAAATGGTTGCACCCCTTTCCAAAGCACTGGTTAAAGATTCCAATAATAAAGCACCTGCACCACTACCCGGTACAAAACCACTGGCTGTGGCACTCATTGGGCGGGAGGCTTTTTCAGGTGTATTATTATGTTTATAAGTCATCACCCGCATGGCATCAAAGCCGCCCCATATATACGGACCATGATCACTGCATCCCCCAACCAGCATTCTTTTGGCTTTGCCCGATTGGATGCGTTCAAACCCCATCAGTATGGCTTCTGTGCCGGTACAGCAGGCTGATGAATTGCTCGTAACTAAATTTCCAAGTCCCAGTATGCCGCTTAAATAAGCAGAAATACCACTTGTCATGGTTTGCAAAACGGCCGAGCTGCCAAGTGATTTAACCTGGCCTGCATCTATTTTGTAAAACGATTCCCGCAATTTTTCAACACCCGAACTTCCGGTTCCAAATACGGTTCCGCTATCCCAATCAACATCACCGTTTTCAACCATGGGTAAGCCGGCATCTGTCCAGGCATCCATGCCTGCCATGCAGCCATACAAAATACCGGAACTGTTAAAACCTCTTAACTGAAGTGGTGTTAAGTATCGTTGTTTTAGCGCTTCTGTTACCTGCGGAATACCGCCTATGCAACAGGAGAATGTGAGTTCTTCCAACTCCTTATAAAAGCGGATGCCGGAGATTCCGGTTTTAATGGCATGTGTAAATGCTGCAAGGCCTACACCATTTGGTGCGGCAACACCCAGACCTGTAATGACGACCCTGTTTTTCAATTACCCGGTTTTAAGAATCCTGAAATGGTGCCACTGCACACCACTACGTTATGACTGTTTTTCATCTCCACTTCGCATTTAAGTTTATTGAAACGGAAATATATTTTTTTTGATATGACCGTTACTTTTTCGCCAGGTAATACCGGCACATAAAATTCGATGTTAAAAGCGCTCAATGCAATTTGTGATATTGGTATTTTGGAAAGATCGGTACTCAGCAAAAAAATACCAAGACTAACAACACCAATTTGAGCCATAGTCTCTGTTAAAATAACACCCGGGGTTACGGGAAAATTTGAAAAATGCCCCCGGTAAAAATAGTCATCTGCTCGGTAAGTATAATGCCCCGTTGCCCCATTTTCATTTACTTCTTGTAATTCATCAACAAATAAAAAAGGAGGTGAATAGGGGAGCAGGTTTTGTATTTCTTTTGTTGTCATTGTTAATTGATATGTTCTCCTCCGTCAGCAATAATGGTACTTCCATTTATCCAGGCTGCTTCATCTTTACTCAAAAGGTAAACAACATTTGCCACATCTTCGGGTGTTGTTAACCGTTTAAACGGGTTCTGTTTTATAGCGCGTTCAATTAATTTCTCATACCCGGGTATCATCCTGAAAGACACCGTATCTGTTGCGCCAGCCTGTATGCAATTGGCCTTGATGCCATGCGGTGCAAATTCCAAGGCGATATTTCTTGTAATGGCCTCCAGTGCAGCTTTTGCGGCTGATACGGCAGCATAACCTTTCCAGGCTTTCGTATTTCCCTGGCTGGTAAAACTGATAATCCTTGAATCGGCGGCAAAAAGTTTATTTTCAAAAATTAAGGTTGTCCAGTCGAACAAACTAATGGCCATGGATTCCAGGGTTAAATGAAAATCATCATTTTGTAATATTGGTTTTTCACCGTCGACCATCGGCTTTAAATTCCCCTTTGCAATGCTGTGTATTAACACCCTGATCTTCCCTTTTTGATCTAATTTTTCTTTTATAGTTTGGATGATGTCAGCTCTTTTTTCGGCCTGCATGGCATCTTTATTAAACGATAAAAACTCAACACCGGTTGCTTTAATTTGAGCAAATTCCTGTTCAATTACCGGCATATCCAATTTACTGTTACGGTGTACAATAATAATATGGCAACCATGCTGTGCCAGTTTTTTTGCAGATGCCAATCCTAAGCCGGCCGAGCCACCAAGTATAAGTGCCCAGTAGTTTTTATTTTCAAATTCTTTTACCATTGTAATAATATGCTTTGTGCCGAAAAACCAGGGCCAAAACTAAGCATTAGTCCTTTATCGCCCGGTGGAATTTTTCTTTCCAGAAACCTTTCCAGAACATAAAGTACGGTAACACTCGACATATTTCCATATTGTTTTAAAACCGCTCTGGTATCGTCAATGTTTTTGCCAAGTGAACAGAATAAGTCATCTACTGTTTGTACTATTTTTCTGCCACCCGGATGAAAGATGAGGTGATTTATTTCATTAATAGTCGCCTTATTTTTTTCAAGAAAAGGATGAACGATTTTTGGAAAATGCTCAGCAATTATTTCAGGTACGGTCTCATCCAGTATCATCTGAAGCCCTGTTTGGGTGAGTTTAAAACCCATCATATGAGTGGCATCATAAAAATGATACATGTCTTCTGCCATAATTTCGGGGCCCTCATCTTGGGGGCAGGAGGATAATAATACCGCAGCAGCACCATCGCCAAAAATGGCTGCACTTACCATATTGGCCATTGAAAAATCAGTTAGCTGAAATGTGGCGGTTGGCGATTCAACCGCTACGACTGCAGCTTTTTTGCCGGGGTTGGCCTTTAAAAAATTTTTTGCATAAATAATACCCGAAACACCGGCAGCACAGCCCATTTCGGTAACCGGCAAACGTACAATATCGGGTTTCATTTTTAAACTATTCACCAGATAAGCATCAACCGAAGGGATCATGATGCCAGTACAACTTACGGTTATCAGATAATCTATGTCCTGTGCTTTCCAGTGCGCTTTGTCCAATGCTTTTTGCAGTGCCTGTTCGGCCAGTTTGGTACATTCACGAATGTAGATGTTATTCTTTTCTTCAAAGGTTGTATTGGTGAAAACGTCTTCGGGCGACATGATCGAGTACCGCTTATCTACACCGGCATTTTCAAAAATTTTTATAACCTTTCTTATAAATCTTTCATCCTGTCCCTTTAACCAGATTTCTATGAATGGTAATATATCGGCAGTTACCCTGGTATAAAGGGGTAATTGCTTGGCTACGGCCTTTATTTTTACACGCATACTTTTTTAATTATCCATTGATACCGGAAAGCCCATTTCCATTGGATGGAACTGACCGTACCCTGTATTTTTTTACTGATTGTAATTAATTCTCTTTTTTTAAATCCCCGCAAAACAGAGATGGCGCCATCTTTACACACCATCGGGTTTGATATAAAAAGACTGATCAGTTTAAACAGGTAAAAAGCTGTTTTACTCCTGTGCAGGTCGTTGATAATAATACCTGTTCCTGCTTGGCTTGCCAATTGATTTAACAAAATCTCTATGTCTTCATTTTTAAAATGATGCAACATTAAAGTAGCCAGTACAATGTCAAATGTCAATTCTGAAAAAGCATCAGACAGTACATTCATTTGTAAATAACTGATCTCGGGAAAACCGGTTGAGCATTCCCGGGCATAATTTACGGTATATTCATTGGCATCTATGCCAGTTAGTTTAAAATTAAAATTATTTTTTCTGCCGTAGTCAGCTATGATCCGCAACAGGTCACCACTTCCACAGCCTAAATCAATAATAGATATGGGCGTCTCTTTATGTTTGTTTTGTAATAAATGATGCAACCCGTCAAGAGTTACTTTATTACCGCCCAATCGGTTATTGATCAAAGCGATCTGGTCTAACGTATTACGCAGCATGTCGCCTGTCATAAAAAAATCATCCATGATCTCCTGTTCTGTACTGCGGTATTTGGTGCTTATAAACATGTTATCATTTATTTTGATCAGGAAAAATAATAAGCTGTATCCTGAAAAATGGAACCCGCCTTAAACTGAATTTTTTAACGCCTGCTTTTTGTAAAATGATCAGCCATTCTTTTTTGGTGAATGACCGTTGTATGGCCAGTAACCCATCGGCCTTAGCCAGTTTGCTGATGGGTAATACAAAACTGAAAAACTTAAAAAGGAACATCGCAAAAGGATGCCTTTCCAATTCGCTGAAAATAACAGCAGTTGACGTGTTGGGTAAATGTTGTCCGAGAAAACGAATCAGGCCATCTTCAGTAAAATGATACATAAAATGGCTGCTGATCAATATGTCGCAGGGGGGCAAATTAAATTTGTCATTCAAAATATCGGCCTGTAAAAAATGGATACCCTTGTACCGTCTACATTTTTGTTTGGCGTATTGTAAGGTATGGCTATTGCCATCAATGCCCAAAATAGAGAAAGGGATTTGTTTATCTTGAAATGCTTTTGCCAGAGCGGCTATCAGGTCGCCTCCACCACAACCTAAATCTATAACTGATACTGTTTTTTTTTCGTTACGGCAGATGCGGTTTATCGATTTAACAACAGACTGGTGATTACCAAACCACCTGTTAATCCATTCCAGGCTTTGTAAGGCTCTATGCAGGGTTGCTCCCTGCAGCGACAGGTTGTCCAGCTTTTCATTTTCGGCAGACCTGTTTTTCATACCGTATTTAAATTAAATGGCTCGCCATGTGTTTGTTTGATGATAGCCGGTAATACACCGGGTATATGTGTAAGGCCATGCATGATCACCCTTGCCAGGTTATCCTTACCAAAAAATGTTTGTAAAATCCGGCCCGTTATAATTCGGTTTTTAAATGTGGTATCCCATTGTAAACGGTAAGCGGCTTCTAATGCTTGTCGTGAGTTTATTTTTTTATTAAAAAAACCGATCACGAGTTCGGAGGCTATCTTGGCACTGCGTATAGCCATGGCCATGCCATTACCACATAGGGGATGAATCATACCTGCCGCATCACCACACATCAGTATATGATTGTCAACAGACGATTTATTGGAAAAAGAGATCTGACTAATCGTTAGGGGCTCATCAAAAACAGGAACCGAATTTTCGAAAATGCTTTTCAAATGTGGGTTTTTGTATAGCACATCATGCTTGAATGTCTCTATATTTTTATACTGTTGAAAACTTGTATAATTGGCCATAAAGCAAACATTTAAATTGCCATTTTCAACCTGCGATACGCCGCAGTAGCCACCTTTAAAATTATGTAAGGCAACCATATCCTCCGGAAACTCGCCTTGCAAATGTGTTTTTACAGCAACAAAAGGAGACCGCTTTTGTACAAAGGGCCTGTTCATTTTTAAATCCATATTACTCCTTTTGCCAAAAGCACCTATTACAATTCTTGCAGATAGTTCTGTTCCTGCTTTGGTTAATACCGTAAACCGGTCATCTTTAAACCGAACATCAGAAACGGTATCCTGCATAACAATGCCATTATTGTTTAATACATTTTGTAATAGAAAATGATCGAGTGTATAACGGCTTATTCCAAAACCACCCAATGGTAGTTTCGTTTCTATTGTTTTTCCACGCGTGGTACTCAATAAGAACCGGTTGATCTTTTTAGCCCCCACCGTCAGGGGGTCTGCACCTAATTGCTGCAGGTAGGGCAATACTTCATTAGAAATATATTCGCCGCAAACCTTATGCTTGGGGTAGCTATTCTTTTCAATTAGCGTTACGCTTAATCCCGATTTGGATAAATGAATGGCACTAACCAGGCCAGCTAAACCGCCGCCAATAATGATGATATCTGTTGTGTGGGTTTTCAAAACCTGATTTTTAAAAATGCCTATACCGGTAAAAATAAAGTGTTAAGTATATTAACGCTAACCTGTGTTGATTAAAAATAACAAAAATAGTTGACAGGTTTTATATATATTTAGTTCATGAAAAAAACAGTCATTGTACTCATTGCTTTATTAATAAGTGCTGATTTAATAACAGCTCAAACAAATTATACACCGGTTAATGCCGAGAGTAAAGTGCATTTTACAATTAAAAACTTTGGTATAAAAACGGGAGGCGATTTTACCGGTATTAAAGGTAATATTAAATTTAGCGCTGCAAATTGCACCGCCTCTTTGTTTGATGTAACCGTGGATGCCAGTACCATTGATACCGATAATGAATCCCGGGATGAACATTTACGGCAAGCCGAATATTTTGATGTGGAGAGGTACAAGACCATTCAATTTGTGAGTACCAAAGTGGTGCTTTCAACAGTGCCAAACAGATATTATGTGTATGGAAACATTACCATAAAAGGCGTTACAAAGCCTGTTGAATTTGGATTTGGGGCAGTTCAGAAAAATGGCGGTTACCTTTTTGATGGTGAATTTAAAATAGATAGAAGGGATTTTGGTGTTGGCGGCAGCAGTGTTTCTATGTCGGATAAATTAACCGTATCGTTATCGGTTTTTGCTAATTAAGAGTAGGCCCGTATATCCACTTTCATTGTCTTCAAGTTTACATTAAGCAACCAGCTTCCTATCTTTGTGCAATGCCAAAATTAGTTCGTGTTTTCTTTTGGGGTTTATTTATCAGTTTCCTGGGCTCATTACCACTGGGTACTTTAAATGTGGCTGCCATGCAGATCGGCATTCAGGAGAGTATTAAAAATGCCCTCTATTTTTCAATGGGTTCATTGTTGGTTGAAATGATATATGTGCGTATTTCCCTGATTGGTGTAGACTGGATACGCAAGCAGGAAAAACTGATGAAGGCCATGGAGTGGTTCACACTCGTCATCATCATCGCCTTGGCTGTGGGCAGCTTTATCGCCGCAACCAAAGATGGCGGAACGGCTAAAAATGTGTTATTGCAAAATACGATGCACCGGTTTTTATTAGGGATGTTCATGTGTGCTATCAATCCTGTGCAAATACCATTTTGGTTTGGCTGGAGCACGGTTTTGTTTACAAAAAAGATTCTGGAACCGGTTAAAATACAATACAATATTTATATCATCGGCATCGGCCTCGGTACACTGGCGGGCAATTGTGTTTTTATTTTTGGGGGTAAATGGCTGGTACAAAGAATTGCCAATAGTCAGCAATATCTGAATTGGGTGATTGGTGGTATTTTTGCCATTACGGCCATCATACAGGCCATTAAAATGATGCTTCATAAAGATGCCGTGCATAAGTTTACACATACTGATGAACAAAATACAATTTGAGGTATCCTGTTCGGTAAACAAAATTCCTGTTACATACATTAATCAGTATTTTCGGTGCCCATGAATTATGCAATTGTAGATATTGAAACAACAGGGGGTCATGCATCGGCCAATGGCATTACCGAAATTTCGGTTTATGTACATGATGGAGAAAGGGTGATCAGGCATTTTGAAACGCTCATCAATCCACAGCAACTGATTCCAAAATTCATTACGTCTCTTACAGGTATTGATAATGCCATGGTGGCAACAGCGCCGGTATTTGAAGATATTGCCGACGTTTTATTTGACATACTAGATCAACATATTTTTGTGGCCCACAATGTTAATTTTGATTACTCATTTTTAAAACATCAGTTTAAACAGGCTGGGTATGATTTAACGGCTAAAAAATTATGTACGGTTCGTTTGGGGAGAAAAGTTTTTCCTGGTCTGCCATCATACAGCCTGGGAAATCTTTGCCGGTCTTTAAACATTAATATCGAAAACAGGCACCGGGCTGGCGGGGATGCCCAAGCCACCGTTAAATTATTTGAATTGATGCTGGCCCATGGTGCCATGGCTCATATCGATTTGATGTTAAAGCGACATTCTGCCGAGCAATGGCTGCCCATGAACCTGGATAAGGAAGTGATTGATCAGTTACCTGCCAAACCCGGTGTTTATTATTTTTATAATAGTAAGGGTAAGGTGATATATGTTGGTAAGGCCATTAACCTGAAGAAAAGAATCAGCAGTCACTTTACACAAAATGACCCCGATTTAAAAAGACAAAATTTTATTCGCCATATTTATAAGGTTACTTATAAACAATGCGCAACAGAATTGGAAGCTATTGTTTTTGAAAGTACCGAGATTAAAAGATTATGGCCCCGGTATAATAAAAGTCAGAAACAGCCACTTATAAAATATGCCTTGTATGCTTTTGAAGACAACCGTGGATATATGCGTTTGCTCATTGATAAGAAGAAAAAAAATATACCTCATTTATACAATTTCAATTTATTAAATGAAGGCTGGCAGTTACTGAAAAAGATGGTGACCGAATTTGAATTGAATGACAAGCTTTGTTTTATCAATAAAACCCCGTTCACTAAAACAGAAAATGACGCTTTGGAAGCGCCGGGTATTTATAATGCTAAAATAAAAATGGCATTGGCTGCTTTAGAAGAAAATCTGCCAACTTTTGTATTAGTGGATGACGGTATGACGGCAGCCGAAAAATTATGTTTACTGGTAGAGCGGGGCAGTTTCTGGGGCATGGGTTACCTGCCCAAATCCTTTCTCATCAAAAGTTCTGCTGAATTAAAAACGATGCTTAACCCTTATGCCGATAATGATTATATCCGTAATAACCTATATGCATTTGCAGCTTCTAATCCCGATAAAAAAATAGTCTTACCCGATCACCTATAATTTGTTTTTGTATAGCAATATGGTTACCGGTGACTTTATTTTTTCCGACTTCTTCAATACCGCTTTCGTACCTTTACTTTTAAATACGTACAGTCTTGCAAACCGCTCAATATAATCTTCGGGTTCAAAAGATAATAGCCACTGTTTCTATCATTTTATTTATCATCAAAATTGCGGCCTGGTATATAACGGGGTCAGTGGCTGTGTTAACAGATGCGTTGGAAAGCATCGTTAATGTGGTAGCCGGCCTGATAGGTGTTTATAGTCTTTATGTATCCGCCAGGCCTGTGGATGAGGATCATCCTTACGGTCATGGTAAAGTGGAGTTTATATCTTCAGCAATAGAAGGCACATTAATTACCGTTGCCGGATTCATCATTATTTATGAAGCCTTGAATAATCTGATTCACCCGCATGCAATAAAAAAACTGGATTACGGCATCGTGTTGGTTTTAATTACGGCCATTGTAAATTATATTGCCGGGGCCCTGTGTATCAAAACAGGCCAAAAAAATAATTCATTACCATTAATTTCTAGTGGTAAGCACCTGCAGTCAGATACCTGGTCTACCTTGGGTATTGTTGTTGGCTTGATCCTGATTTTATTCACCGGATTAAAATGGATGGATAGTGCTGTGGCCATTTTATTTTCATTCATCATTATTTTTACAGGATATAAAATAATACGTACTTCTGTGGCGGGGATAATGGATGAGGCAGATACAGCCTTGTTGAATAAAATGGTGCAGATGTTGAATGCCAGCCGGAAAGAAAACTGGATCGATCTGCATAACCTGCGGATCATCAAATACGGCAGCAGAATTCATCTGGATTGTCATCTTACTGTGCCCTGGTATTTAAATGTACATGAGGCACATAAAGAGATTGATGCATTATCCGACCTGGTTAAAAAAGAATATGGTGAAACGGTTGAACTGTTTGTTCATTCGGATGGTTGCCTTGATTTTTCTTGTAAAATCTGTACAAAAACTGATTGCGCAGTTCGCCAACATGATTTTGAAAAGAAAGTGGAGTGGACCATGGGGAATATCTCAAGTAACAAGAAACACCAGGTGTGATGCTGATGGCCATTTGAAATTAGAGCGAGAAGATTTTTATCCCCTTTCTTAAATTTGATGAGTCGACTTCAAAATATTAATGCACTTCAAATAATTTGGCAATACCAAAAGCCGCAGCTGCAGCAAAAGCGCCAATCATGGTCACTTTTAATGCACCCCAAAGCGGGTTTACACCGGTGATCTTACTTTTAAAATAGCCAAAAACAAATAAGCAGATGAGTGTAGCAACCACTGATATTTTTAAAGCTTCAACAGAATCAGCAATAAAAAAATAAGGGCTTAAGGGAATAACACCACCGGCAATATAGGATAGTCCGATATTTAGAGCACTTTTGGTTGCCCGTTTCGGATCCGGTTTATCCAGGCCCAGCTCATATTTCATCATAAATTCAACCCAGCGGTCTTTATCCTGCGATATCTCTGCTGTTGCCTGATCTTGTAAGGCAGCACTTAATCCGATATTAGCGAAAAACTCTTTGGTCTCTTCAATTTCTCTGTGACGCAGATTCTCCACTTCATCATATTCTCTTTTTAATTCACTCGAGTAATGATCCTGTTCGGTCTTGCCGGCCAGATAGCCGCCCAGGCCCATAGCAATACTCCCGGCTGCTACTTCGGCAATACCGGCAATTACAATAATACTGCTTTGGTCAACAGCACCACTTAAGCCTGCTGCCAATGCAAATGGAACGGTGAGGCCATCACTCATGCCAATAACCACATCTCTTAACAGGTCGGAACTTTTTAAATGTGATTCTATGTGGTCGTGATGTAAGTGGGTATCCATAAACAGACTTTAAAAACTAAGGTACAATTATACAGCTAAAAAATAATAATGAAATTGTAACCCAATAAAGCAGGTCAAAATTTTGATTTAAACAAGTTGTTTTAAACTAGTATTAATTATGCCAACGCATGCCATGATCTGTTCTTTATTAATGATCAGCGGTGGTGCAAAGCGAATCTTATCACCATGCGTTGGTTTTGCCAGCAGGCCATTTTCTTTAAGCAACAAACACAGTTCCCAGGCTGCATCAGGGTTGGAATGCTTGATAACTATGGCATTCAATAAACCCATACCTCTTACTTCAGAAATAAAAGGGGAGTTTAGTTTAGTTATTTCGTTACGTAATAAGATGCCCATGGCTTCTGCATTGGCAGCCATATTCTCATCTTTTAAAATCTGCAGCGCGGTTATGGCTACTGCACAGGCCAGCGGATTGCCGCCATATGTGCTGCCATGTTCGCCCGGCTTAATGGTCATCATAATGTCATCGTCGCATAAAACAGCACTCACAGGCAATACACCACCACTTAAGGCCTTGCCCAAAATTAAAATATCGGGCCTTACCTGTTCATGATCGCAGGCCAGCATTTTTCCCGTACGGGCAAGTCCGCATTGTATTTCATCGGCCACCATTAATACATGGTATTCATTGCATAAATCCCGAACGCCTTTAAAATAACCTGCATCCGGTACTACCACACCGGCTTCACCCTGAATGGGTTCAAATAAAAAAGCCGCCACATGTTTATCCTGGAATGCTTTTTCTAAAGCCACCAGATCATTGAAGGCTATCATTTCAAAACCTGCCGTAAAAGGTCCATAATTCTTTTTGGCGGCAGGGTCGGCACTAAATGAAATAACACTAATTGTACGGCCATGAAAATTGCCATCACATACAATGATCTTGGCTTGTTCGGCTGCTATGCCTTTTACTTCGTAGGCCCATTTACGACTTAGTTTAATGGCGGTTTCAACGGCTTCCACACCCGAGTTCATGGGTAAAACTTTTTCGTAACCAAAAAAAGCGGTGATGTATTGCTCATATTCACCCAGCAAATTATTGTGAAAGGCGCGTGAGGTTAACGTTAGTTGTTGAGCCTGTTTAATGAGGGCTTCAATTATTTTTGGATGGCAATGTCCCTGGTTAACAGCCGAATAGCCACTTAAAAAATCGTAGTATCGTTTGCCATCAACATCATATAAAAAAACACCTTCTCCCCGGTTTAAAACTACCGGCAGTGGATGATAATTGTGTGCACCATATTTTTCTTCCAGCTCCAGATAATGTGTAGTGTTGGCTGTAATGGCTAATGTTGATGGCATGATCAATGTGTTTTTAACTGAATAGAAAAGAAAATGAAAGACAAAAAATGGGGTATCTACACATGGGGAAGTCAGGTGTAGCCTTATCCTCGATGATTAAGTAAATCGAGGTTGCTGAAAAGAAAAGACGATATGGTCAATGGCGTATTAATGGTAATTAATTGCACGCAAGATAAACTAATTAATGAATTTTATAAAATAGTTCCTGTCTTTTAGTGGCGTTAAGTCAATGCTGGTATTAAAAATACCATACACCGTACTGCCACTTCCGCTCATGGCTGCATATAGGGCGCCCTGCTGATATAAGATTTCTTTTATTTCTTTTATTTGAGGATGGGCTTCAAAAACAGGGACTTCAAAATCATTGTGCAGATCTGCATGCCAGGTTTCTATGGGTTGTTGTATAATTACCGCGATTGATTTTTTGGATGGGGCAGGCCTGATCTTTGAAAACGCCCAACCGGTGTTGATATGAATCCCCGGGTTGACCAACACCATTTTATACATGGATAGATCAACAGCAATAGGTTCTAATAGGTCGCCGCGTCCTGTTGCAAAACAAGGTTTGTTAAGGATAAAAAATGGGCAATCGCTTCCGAGCCGGAGGGCATAATTTAAAAGTTGAGGCGTAGTGAGGTTTAGTTCAAATGTAGTATTCAATGCCATAAGCATAAAAGCGGCATCGGCCGAACCGCCGCCTAGTCCGGCTCCCATCGGAATCGTTTTATGCAAATGCATTTTTACTGCAGGTAAAAACGGGAAATCGGATTTTAATAAATGGTAGGCTTTCAGGCAAAGATTATCTTGTGCGTTGCCCTCAACAGCCAAACCTGTTACGGTAAATTCAAGTTCAGTTTGATGCGTTGACCGGGCAATTATTTCAAGCGCATCTGTAAACGGAACCGGATAAAAAACAGACTCCAGATCATGGTATCCATCAGCTCTTTTACAGGTAATTTGTAAGCCCAGATTTATTTTGCAATTTGGAAAGACAAGCATGTTATTGGAGAATGAAATAATTTAGTAGTGATCAGTTATCAGGCTTTTTGGTGTTGCTTAAAAAAATGAAGTCAATGACCAAAGTATGAAGGACGTTATTGAAACCAGATCAATTTTACATTCAACTTTATCCATTACTTCACTTGCCTGGTTTTAATTTCATCCCTAATCGCAATGGCTCTAATGTAATCTTCCTGGTCCAGCACTTCTGCGAGTAAGCCTTCTAATTCTTCCAGTGATAAAGTTTTTAAATCATCAGTACCACCGGTTTCAGACGTAACAGGCGTTGACGTTTTTGACTTGCCATCATCTTCCATTAAAATACCGGCCTGATTTAAAATGGTATCAAAAGTGTAAATAGGACAACCAAAACGTACTGCTAAGGCAAGGGCATCAGAAGTTCTTGAATCAATTTCAACCGTATCGTTGGCCGAACTGCAAACCAATTTGCTGTAAAAAATACCTTCCTGTAA
>CANKNL010000059.1 GCA_947483345.1 Chitinophagaceae bacterium
ACCGGGTTTTTAATTATCACAATATGATGATCTGCGATGGGAGTATGATCTCGGCTAATATTGGGGTTAATCCAAGTCTCACCATAACCGCTATAACAGAAAAAGCCATGAGCCAAATTGGCCCCAAAACTGAAGAAAAAAAATAACGACATAAAAATCGGGCTACTTGAATTTATAATGGCAAACAGGCTTCTTTAAAAAAATAGGGTCAAAAATTATGATTAACTGATTTAAACAGAAAGAGCCTCATATTTCTATGAAGCTCTTAGTGACCGCGTTAGGATTCAAACCTAAAACCTTCTGATCCGTAGTCAGATGCTCTATTCAATTGAGCTACGCAGCCATTTTTTTGGGATGGCAAAGATAGGAGTTTTTAGCATGCCTTCAAATTACAATCCGCTTAAAAATTCAGAATGTATTAAATCCACTACATTCACCAGGCTTTTGGTTTCTTCAAACTTTTTTAACTGCCTGTCGGCTCCCGTGCCCTGTTCCAGCATTTTATGCACATAATTAATGGCATGGCGGCTGCCCAATTCGGGTATCACATCATCAACAAAGTCTAATAATTCATAAATCAATACCCGGGTATTCACTTCCATTTCTTTACCAAAATCAATCATACTGCCATCAATACCATAGCGGCCTGCCCGCCATTTATTTTCATTAAGCAACGCTCTTGAATACATCATGAAATTCAGGTTCTGACTGCGTAGCTTATAGATTTTGGCACAGATGGCCTGAAATAAGGCTGCAATCGTTATGGTTTCCTGTACGGTCATCGGAACATCACAGATTCGGAATTCCACCGTATTAAAAAAAGGATGTACCCGAAGATCCCACCATATTTTTTTTGCATTATCAATGCAGTTGGTTTTTACCAACAGCTTGATATAATTATCATACGCTTCAATACTTTCAAAAAAATCGGGAATACCGGTTCGGGGAAATTTATCAAAAACTTTGGTACGGAAAGATTTATAACCCGTGGTTCTGCCTTCCCAAAATGGGGAGTTGGTACTTAATGCATAGATGTGCGGTAAAAAATACCGGGCCGAGTTGGCAATATGAATGGCCATCTCACGGTTATCCATACCTACATGCACATGTAACCCAAAAATTAAATTACTGCGGGCAGCTTCCTGCAATTCGTTTACAATTTCACTGTAACGGGCATGTTCGGTAATCAACTGCCGCTCCCAATGACTGAATGGATGTGTACCGGATGCGCCAACCCAAAAGCCAAGTTCATCGGCAATGCCACTAATGGTTTTACGTAAGGTGCCAACATCAATTAAGGCTTCATCAATATCTTGACAAATATCAGTACCAACTTCCACTACAGCCTGGTGCATCTCGGCCTTTACTTTGTCCTTAATGACTTTCTGGCCTTCATGTACAATTTTCTGGTCATGGCTTTTAAGTTCCCTCGTTTCGGGATCTATTACCATATACTCTTCTTCTATACCAAGTGTAAAATGTTTATAAGATAGGTTTGCCATGATTTTTTATTTATACAATTTCTGCTTTGCCGCACTGTTTTTAATATAATCGCCCCATGTTAAATTATCTGTTTGGTCATTATGTTCCAGGGCTTTTTCAATGGCATACGTTGCGGCTGTTTCAACTACCCAGTCAAAATTTTCCTGACCCACACTTTTTACTTCTGCATCGGGTGCCGGGTTACAAAAGTCAATGGCATAAGGCACGCCATCGCGTAAGGCTAATTCAACAGTATTAAAATCATAGCCCAGGTAATGGCAAATGCGCAATACAATATCTTCCATTAATTTATACCTGGCTGCATCGGGTTTAAAATCGGCTACATAGCGCAAGTGATGCGGGTTACGTGGCTCATACGGCATGATACGTACATATTTGCCGCCAATACAATAGCAGCGGTAATACTCATCAAATTTGATCTCTTCCTGTAACATCATTACCAGTTGTTCTGTCTCTGCATGTTTTTCAAAAAACTCTTCCATGCTGTTTAACTGATAAACACTTTTCCATCCCCCACCCGAAAAGGGTTTCATATATGCCGGGAAACCGATATAATTAAATATGCCTTCCCAATCCATAGGGTAGGCCAGATTACTGAAAGAATCTTCACTGGTATCTGTCGGTAAATCTCTCGAAGGCAGAATGACCGTCTTAGGTACCGGCACATCAATCTTTGTGGCTAAACAATTATTAAAAAATTTTTCATCAGCACTCCACCAAAACGGGTTATTGATTACAGTGGTACCACATAATGCCGCATTTTTCAAATACGCTCTGTAAAAAGGCACATCCTGTGATATGCGGTCGAAAATAACAGCATATCCCGAAGGTTCGCCCTGCATCACTTTGTCAATCTTAACAGCTTCTGCCATTATCCCGTCAATTTTTTTACTGTTTACCCTTTCAATAAAAGCTTCAGGAAAACTTCTTTCTTTACCGAATAATACACCAATTTTCTTCATGCCATTTGTTTTAATTTAATTTTAATGGTTGTTTTTAATGGTTATCTAAACCCATTCAAATATATTTTTTCGGCAGCAATAAAAAAAATTATATTTTAAATTGATCAAATACACTGATAAAAGAGGCCTGATATTTTCAAATGGGGTCAGCCTCTGAAAATCAGCCGCAATTCCGTATTTTTGAAGATATGTCAGCAATAAAGACAGCCCATATTGTCGTTGAGAATCACCTGATTTTTTCAACATTTTTGAACCGTGAAGTTAAAGTTGATTTTTATTTCCCGCCTAAAAAAGCCAATTCAGCAAACCTGAGCCTGTTATTAATTAATGATGGCCAGGATCTGGTGACCATGCAGTTTGACAATATTTTGGAAGACTTATATGAAACACAGGCCATCAGCGATCTTTTTTGTGTGGGACTGCATTGTTCTGCAGATAGAAAAAATGAATACGGCACCGCAAAATACTTGGATTATAAGGGACGGGGCGCCAGGGCCGCCCTCTACAACCGCTTTATCCTGGAGGAATTAATGCCCTATATCCGCCGCACCTTATTTACCTGTTCATTTAAGGAAAAATGCTTTGCCGGATTTTCGTTAGGTGGTTTGTGTGCCCTGGATATGGTTTGGAACCATCCGTTGGAATTTAGTAAAGTGGGTGTTTTCAGCGGTTCATTATGGTGGCGTGATAAAGACCAGGATGATGTTGATTTTGATGAAACCGTAAATCGCATCATGCACAACCAGGTAAAACAGACCCCAGATATTTATCCCTGGCTAAAATTCTTTTTTGAAGTGGGCACCTTAGATGAGGTGGCCGACAGGAATAATAATGGTATTATTGATGCCATTGATGATACCATCAGTTTTATCGATATACTGGTTAATAAGGGCTATAACAGGCAAACCGCCATTGCCTATCTGGAATTAAATGAGGGCCGGCATGATGTGCCTACCTGGGCCATCGCCTTTCCCGATTTCTTAAAATGGGGATGGGCTGTAGATCAGAAATAAAAAAAAATTATTCTAAAAAAATATCCCCCGGAAATTTCCGGGGGATATTTTTTATAAAGTCTTGGCTTAATTAAAAGATATAACGAACACCTAACTGGGCTTGCCAAACATCCTGAATGGCAGTTCCTTTTCTGTATGTTTCGTAGTTTAAACTATTGGTTACGGTATTCATTTTAAAGAATGGAAGTCCGCTAGCATCTACTCTTGAAAAAGCAAGAGGAGAAGTTGTATTTGTAACATGTGCAACGCCCCATTTATTATTGATCATATTGCCGATATTGAAAATATCTCCTCTGAATTGAAGGGTATGCCTGTTTTTACCGAAGTTGTGGAATACTTCAACCATCACAGATAAATCAAAACGGTTAAGCATAGGTTGTAATACACCATTTCTTTGTGCCACCTGACCTCTGTGTGTTTTTAAATAACTATTGCCCATAATGTAATTTTCAAAGGCATCTTTTTGTTGCTGAACCGTAAATGGTGTGCTGCCTGTTATGGCATCAAAATTCATTTCACTTTGATTTCTTGGAATATATAATAAATCATTTCCACTGATACCATCACCATTGAAATCATTTGAATAACCATAAGAGAATCTTCCCAGATTTTGAGACTGACCAAATAAGGACACCTGAAGGGCAACCGTTTTTGCAAATTCTTTTCTGTAAGTGATATTTCCAATAACACGGTGTCTGATATCATTATCATTAAATGAATTATCAGGCAGGTTATTACCATTAACTGTTCTGGTGGAAGTAAAACTGCTGAAAGCAATTGAACCTGCACTTAGGTAATCTTTGGACTTACCAAAATTATAGGCAATCATCCAACTCAATCCTTTTTGTAATGGCTTTTCTATTTTAAGTGTAACCATGGTACTGTTACCATAAGGACGGCTAGCCAATACAACGGCATCGGTTACGTTTGGATTAATTCTAACAGAACTTGAACTTCCGGCAAATCTTGGACGTGTATCCGGACCTGTAAAAGTTGTTGTTGGCACTTTTTGATTGGCATTGTAATAAAAAATATTGCTTAAACTTTGCGTGAATAAAAATTCAGCAGAACCAACGATACCCCAGATCAGTTTTTGATCGATGGCAAAGTTTGTTCTGAACACCTGTGGAAACTTAAATTCCTTTTCTATAGGAGCAATATTATAACTTGGTGCAGGCGAACCTGGTGTTGGTGCTGGTGTGTTACGTCTAACATTAGGACTGAAAGGGTATAGGGTTGTGTTATCCTGACTAATACTACCTGCCTGCATACCATTATTTCCAACAGCATTACTGATAAATACAAATGCCGGACGTCCGGAGAATAAACCTAAACCACCACGTATCTGCGTTTTCTTGTTGCCCTTTACATCATAATTAAATCCAAATCTTGGGTTAACCATAACTTTAACTGATGGTAATTGAGACGTGCTTAATTTAGTAGCATGTCCAGTTTCATCAACAAAATTGTAACCGGCTGCCTGTGGGTTTTCAACTGCATTTGAAGTAAAGAATGGAACGTCAAAACGAACGCCTAAAGAAATATTAAGGTTATCCTGAATCTGCCATTCATCCTGAACATAGGCGCCTATATTTTTAGCTTTTGTAACCGCATTCCAGTTTTCATTACCGGCTAAATTGCTGAATCCTAAATTGTAACGTCTTAACTGAACCGGATTGGCTGTCATATTATTATTAGCCAGATAGGCATTGGCAGAAGTATAAAAATCTGCCAGGCTCTTAAAAATAAATTGTCCCTGAATATTAGGGGTAAACTGGTTAAAGAATTTAAAGGATTCAAAGTTGAAGCCTGTAGAAACAGTGTGTTTACCACTATAAAAAGTGAGGTTATCTGATGCCTGCCAGGTATCGGTAAATAATTTATTATTAGGCGTAAATGATTCTGATCCAAAAGAAATATAATTTCTATCTGTATTAGTGCCATCCAGAATATCAATTATAGGGAAAATATTACCACCTTTAACGGCTCTGTAATCCCTGTTTGCAGTCCAGCCAAAAATAAATTCATTTGAAACCTTATTGCTGATACGTGTATTTAACTGACCAATCAGTGAATAAATGTCATTATTGATCTCATAGTTATTATTAGAGAAATTCATGGTGTTTAAATTACTCTGCCTTGAACCGCCTAAAGCGCCAGAGCTACTTGCACCTATATCTTTAAATGATCTTAATGAATTAAAACGTACGCTGAATTTATTTTTGGTATTGATGTTCCAGTCAATTTTTGCTAAAATTTTATAACTTTTTGTAATAAAACTATAACCCTCATAAGTACCCGGGTCATAGCCCAATTTAGTATTTACAAATGTGGATAAAGCATCCAGATCAGTTTTTAATACTCTTGAAACGTTCGGCTGTCCGGTATTTGAACCATTATTAGAAACAAAAGCTGTTCCCGGATCAGTTCTTTTTTCATTTTCATAGTTAACAAAGAAGAACAATTTATTTTTAATGATAGGGCCACCTACACTACCGCCAAATTGCTTCACATCAAAATCAGAAATGGTAACAGGCGTTTTTCCATCGGGACCGGCTTTGGTACCAACATAGTTCTGATTACGTTGGTTGTAAAAACCAGAACCATGAAAGGTATTTGTACCGCTACGGGTAACCGCATTGATACTGGCACCTGTAAAACCGGCATCCTTAACATTGTAAGGAGATACATTTACCTGAATTTCTTCAATGGCATCTACCGAAATAGGAGAGGCATTAGTTTGGCTTCCGGGCAATGCCTGTAAACCAAATGAATTATTGAAGATAGAACCATCCACAGTAAGATTGATAAAACGGTTATCCTGGCCGGCAAATGACGTACCATTGGCCTGTGGCGTTAACTTGGTAAAGTCTGTGATACTTCTTGATAAGGTAGGCAATGCCGCAATTAATCGTCTGTTGATATTGGTAGTTGTACCTTTTCTGTCTTTTGATATGAGTACCCCTTTTCTGGCCGTACCGGCAACAACCACTTCTTTCAAGCTAACATTAGCATCTACTAATGCCACATTAATTTTTGAAGCCTCACCCAATTGAATATAAACATCAGTGATTTCTTCTTTGGTAAAGCCAACAAAAGTGATTGTTACTGTGTAAGGTCCGCCAACACGTAAGCTGGGGATATTATATACGCCATTTTTTCCGGAAGAAGCCCTGTAAACAGAACCTGAAGGAATATGTAGTACTTCGATGGTTGCACCGGGTAGATCTGTTCCTTTAGTGTCTTTTACTGTTCCGTTGATGCTACCGGTTGTTACCTGTGCTGTTAAAGCAAAAGGGAAAATTAATAGTACAATTAATAAATGTACAATTGTTTTGATTCTCATAATAGTTAGTTTTTTACTGGGCAAAGAAACTAAATAAAAGCCGAAATCTGTTAACTTTTATTAACAAATTATAAGGATTAAGTAACTTCCTTTTTTCTGCGCTTATAATTGCAATTCTGTTAACGTTAAATTAACCCTACAATCTGCATAATCAATGATTTGAGATATAACATTAGCTGTTTATATAATTTAATAAGCAGACCTTAAAAAAGGCCTTGCAAAACTGCTGAGCTGCAGGCTGTGTTATAGATATAGGAGCCTATCCCGTAAAAATAAATGGATTAACGGCTTAATCTGGCAGAGCGGGTATTGGCTGTTGAAAAATGAGATATCAGACGGCGTTAAAACTTTTTCCAAAACCGCAAGATTAAACTTTTTAATGTTGTTAACTTTGCATACAATTTTAAAACTATGTTAGACCGTATTGAAGATGCTATTGAAGATATAAAGAAGGGTAAATTAATTATTGTTGTAGATGATGAGGATAGAGAAAATGAGGGTGATTTTATTACTGCTGCCGAAAATGCCACGCCCGAAGTGATCAATTTTATGAGTACTTATGGCAGGGGTTTGATCTGTGCTGCAATAACGGATGAACGCTGTTTGGAACTGGGCCTGCAACCCATGGTAACAGACAATACATCCCTGCATGAAACGGCCTTTACAGTAAGCATCGATTTGCTTGGAGAGGGCTGTACAACGGGCATTTCGGCTCATGACAGGTCTAAAACGGTTAAGGCATTGATTAACCCAAACACCCGGGCTCAGGACCTGGGAAGGCCAGGACATATTTTTCCATTACGTGCTAAAAAAGGCGGTGTTTTAAGGCGTTCGGGACATACCGAAGCGACCATTGATATGGCTCGTTTAGCCGGATTTGAGCCTGCCGGCGTATTGGTTGAAATCATGAATGAAGATGGCAGCATGGCCCGCCTGCCTCAGCTTAAAGACATTGCTGCCAAGTTTGATTTAAAACTGATTTCAATAAAGGATCTCATCGCCTACCGGTTAGAGCAGGAATCTTTAATTAAAGAAGAAGTACGCGTTCAAATGCCTACAAAGTACGGCAGTTTTGAATTGATCGCCTTTGAACAGATCAATACCGGCGACATACACCTGGCTCTTAAAAAAGGGCAGTGGCATAAAGACGAACCGGTACTGGTAAGGGTTCACAGCAGTTGTATGACGGGCGATATTTTAGGCTCATTGCGCTGCGATTGCGGAGACCAGTTGCATCATGCCCTTAAAATGGTGGAAGCTGCCGGAAAAGGGGTGGTACTTTATATGAACCAGGAAGGCCGCGGTATTGGTTTATTGAATAAACTGAAGGCTTATAAATTGCAGGAACAGGGCAGGGATACTGTGGAAGCCAACCTGGAACTGGGTTTTGAAATGGATATCAGAGATTATGGCGTGGGGGCCCAGATCTTACGCCACCTGGGTGTTTGTAAAATGAAACTGATGAGTAATAATCCCCGCAAACGTGCCGGATTATTAGGCTACGGACTGGAAGTTGTAGAAAATGTGCAGATTGAAATGGCTTCTAATCCGCATAATGAAAAATACCTGCAGACAAAAAAAGATAAGATGGGGCACGAAATCATGAGGGGCTGAGGGCGTCTTGAGTTTGGAGCCAGGAACACTTAGTAAACAACATGATGCCTGATAGGCAGACTTGCCATTCCTAAAAAAATACAGGGGATTACAGGTCAGGGTTTTTTGATCTTTTTCTTTTTACGTTCTTCACGATTAAGAATTCTTTCTGCTTTGGTAAATTTGTCAAAATCCTTTGCATAACTAAGGCGTAAACCGGTGCGGTTGCGTTGGCCAAGTGTAGCATCTACCACCGTTCTGTTGAACCCCACGATTCTTAATTTACCATCTTTGGTTAAAATATATTCAACCGTTATATCCGGTGTAAGTAAAACGTTGGTATTGCGGGCCTGTAAAATATAAGGGTTATTATAATCAATATTGCCGCCCAGCGAAACAACTAAACGGCCATTTATATAGCTCTTTTTAAAGCCGAAATTTCCGGATGCTTCCAGTGCATTAATAAGCTCGGTACTGGTTAAATTGTAGTTTGAGTTAAAACTGATGTAAGGGGTTAGGGTTGGGTCTTTAAACAACTTTTGAAAAACCTTGATGAGCTGGTTGCTTAAAAATCCTGAAATAACCTGGCCCGCTGTACCCGATAAAAAAGAAGCCGTGGAGGCCCCAAAACCGCCGTTATTATCATTGATGAAACTGTTAAACAGCAATAGGGAAGCAACCTGGCGGTTTTGCTCATTTTCATCTTTGGAAAACTTCTTCAGGTTTTCAAGTAATACGGGGTCTTTTGAATAATCCGTCTGTTGATTTTCCGGAATTTCAAATTCAAAACTTATTTTAGGCGCTTTTAAGGTATTGGCAAGATGGGCAATAATATTTAAATTAGATTTTAGCTGAAACTTCCCCCTGCTGGTTGCCAGACTGCTAAAATCTACATTGCGTGCGAGGTATTCTGCATCAATATTTATCTGGGCTTCATAAGGATCGCCATTCCAGGTTATTGAACCTTTCTTTATGGTAAAATATTTTTGTAAAAAAGTTTGGAAATTAAACTTGTACTCACCATCGGTAATATCATATTTACCACGCATGGTTAAAGGCTCTTTGGAGCCTACAGTAATATTTAATAAACCATTGCCCCGTCCTTTTATAATATCACCGGTCACGTCATCCAGTATCACATCTATTTTACAGGCCGGATTGGCAGTTAAATTCATCGTGACCAGAAAATTGGTTTCCTGTTTGTTCTTAAAATCATCTTCCATCTTACTGCCATACTGAACAAAATCAATATAATCGATCTTGCCGTATTCCTGGCTGCCGCTGCTGGTGGGTATAAATATATGGCTGCTGTCCACTGCCGAAGGCTCGCCTGTAATATTCATGCGCATATCCGTAACCGGTCCGTTTAAGGTCATTAAGGCCTTGCCAATAACTTTGCCGTAAAACTGACTGTTATCTTTTTTAGTTGTATTTAATAACAGCATTTTACCGGTTTCAAAATGAATGTCATTAAATCTGAAATCATCAAAAAATTGATGCTGTAATTTTCCCCCCGCTGTGCCTGTGTTATTTAACGTGTCTTTTAATTGCATCCTCCCAAAATCAATTTCATCAGGATTGAAGCGGATCGTTTCATTGCTAAATTTATATTTACATTGTGTATACATCACGTTCAGTTCGCCTTCGGTGATGTTTACCGTTCCGGTTACATATCTGTGATGAGGGCCGCCATAAACGTTTAAATCACTGGTTGCGTTTCCTGACATGTGGTTGAAAATGCCACCCAGGTAATTATCTAAAATACTGATGTCGAACTTATCTGCATGAAAAGCCAGTTTCATCTGATTTTCTGTAGTGTCGTTAAAATTATATTGGCCATCTATATTAAATTGATAAAGTTTACCAACCACAATGCCTTTTGTTGTGATCAATCCGGTGGTTCTGTTTACATCGCCGGTGAGTTGTACCGTGCCAATTTCTTTATTATCCAATCTGAATGACTCGGCCGTTGCATCAAATTCAATGATCTGTTCTCCAAAGGGGTCCTTTAATTTAATGATACCGGTCAACAGGCCTTCAAGCCTAGGTTGCTTAAAAAAGAGGGGTGTAAAATCATTGATGCTAACCGTTTTTAATTTTGCGATCAGATTCGTTTGTTTGGTCAGTGCATCAGGTTCAGTAGAAATAACGATCTCCTGGTTGCCTTGTGTAAACCGTACATCATTGGCTTCTATGAAGGATTTGCGCAGGGTGATCTCACCGTCCTTGGCGAGGTCCCATTTTTTATCATTCAAAATAAATGAGGATGGGAAAAGATGGATTTTAACGCCATCGGAATAGGTTTGTACCCGGGCATTTAACTGGGCGTCACTTAAAGTTTTACTGGCACTTGTGGATAACTGAATATTTGAAATGTCATTTTTTGAGTTCAGAATTAATTGGGTATTGGGAAAGTTAAGACTGTCGGTAATGGCAACATTCTTTACGGTAATGCTCGTATTTAAACTGTCGAGATTCCCTTTGCCTGTTAAAAAAATGTGTTCAAATTTTTTACCATCATAGCTGAATTGAGGTACAGTGGCCTGTATGTTAAATTCATTTTCAGCCAATTTTAAATTGCCTGAAAAAACAGCATTGTCAAATCCGGTTAACCGCTCATCAAATAACTTTACATAGTCATCAACCTGTTTTGTTTTGATCAGGAAAGAAAAATCCTGGTCACCGATATCAATGGTTGGCTTTTCGAAATAAGATGGGTAGTAGCGGTTAAGAAAAACGTTAAACGCTTCTGGTAGTTCCAGTATTTTAAAACGGCCGGTTAAATGACCTTCCAGTTCATTAGATTGAACAGACAGGATTTTATTTTCGCCCTCAATAAAAGAGTTGAGTGATAGATAATCAAATGACAGCTTCGTGCTGTCGTGCCTCAAACTGGCGTTATACATTTTTGCCGCGCCTAAAAAATTGTCAATATCGGTACCGGTAAAATTAACATTTGCCTGCCCGGATAAAATTAAATTTCTTTTCGAAAAATGTAAGGCCTGTAAATTTGCTTTTTGCAGATCGGCATCAAAATTAAATTTACTGGAATCGCCTGCAAGGCTGATAGAGCCGTTTAGATCATGAATAACCAGGTTGGGGTCATCCATATCTAGATGGCCGGTAAAAAGGTTTTTAACAAAGCTGCCTTTTAAGGTGATATGTTGATAGGGGTATCCCGAAAACTCAAGGCTATGAATGACGCCATCGAAATCAGCACGCAAAGCCTCCAATGTAAAACCACTTCCTTTTACCCGGCCATTCAATGCAATGTTGCCTAATTGGCGGTTATTGAATAAGGGGCCCAGGTTTAAGCCTGCCGAAGCTATTTTACCTGAGTAACTTGCCTGTTGATGTTCGGGCAATTTCATATTTATATCGGCATTAAAATTACCCAGTCCGGTGTTAAAATTACCATAGGCTACAAAATCTTTTATAAAACCTGTAAAGTTGCCTTTAAAACGGATACGGCCGAGGGTATTTAAATGAATTTTATTAATGGTTTTTAAATAGGGGATCAGGGTAACGATATCGGTATAATTGGTTTGCAGATCACGCGACCTGAAGTCTATAAAAGTGCTGTAAATATCTGGTAACCCCTTTAAAGAAATATCTCCGGTTACCGTTGTGTTATTACTTTTTAATGTAAAATTTTCGGCAGTCAAATTGTCAATAGGGCCTTCTGCATGTCCGTTAAAATAAATGAGGCGGTTCCATGATTTTAATTCGGGAGCAAAAAAAGCGATATCGTCGCTGTGAATTTTGCTGTTAACAAACCGGCCTTCTAAACGGATACTGTGCAAAAAATCACTCATGTCGGCATTGAAATTTTTATACGTCATCGTATAATAATTGCCGATCCTGCTTTTGTTGGTGAGGATGTCGAGGTCATTGAACGCCATCATGGTGGGTGTTACTTTCATAACGGCAAGCAGTTGCTTTACCTCAAAACCATTTTTTTCTTTGGTTGATAATTTTACAGTTGTGGTGATTGTGTCTTTTAAAAAACGGACATTGTTCAATTCGCCATTGATGTCTGCAAACACAAAGTGCATCCCGTCAAATTGGTTCGTGTATGGGGCCCGGTCAGTCTCTCTTTCATTACTAAAACTGCCATTTTTTAAAATGATTTTAGCAACGCTAAGCGCCCATCCGTCTGTATTCCATTGTAATTGTCCTGAATCAGATTTGATTACAGGCTTCTGTAGTTTTAAGGCTGCCGATTTGTTTTTGCCGGTATAATCTGCCAAATGAAAAACCGGATCTTCCAGATTGATCTGATGAATGGAGATCTGTTTTTTGGTGAGGTCGATATCATCTGCTGTGAGGTACAATGCTTTAACAGAGCCTGTCATGTCCTGGCCTATCCATTTATCGGTACTGTTAAAACGGATGTTTTTGATGTCAAGTATTTTAAGATCGATTTGTATATCGCCCGAAGATGTTGTATTTTTTTTTGAGCCCGAAAAATAGTTGGTCAGAAATTGATAATTCCAAACGGAATCAGTACGGGTTAAATTAATAACGGCATCGGATAATCCAATATAGTTAAGAACCGGTTTTGTTTTAAAGAAAAACCAGTCGGTGATGTTTATTTTAAGCGCACCGGCATACAATAAGCTGTCTTTATTTTGGTCTTCAATGAACACGCCTTCTAACTGTATTTTATTAAACAAGCTAAAGTCAACATGTTTAACCGCCACCTTGGTTTTTAATTCATTTGATAAAATCCGGGTGGCTTTATTAACCAGCCAGTTTTGTACAGGGCTGATATGAATAAC
>CANKNL010000060.1 GCA_947483345.1 Chitinophagaceae bacterium
GAAGCCGGTATCAGCAATAAACATTTTTTGGAAGAGTTAATTAACTCAACCTATGGCTGGCAGGTGCGTAATGATTTGAATGAAGGTATTGAAAGAGGCGTTAGAGATGTACCAACTTTCTTTGTTAACGGAGAAATGGTTGCGGGTAAAGCCACTTATGAAAACCTGAGCAAGGACATTAATGCGGCGTTAAAAAAAGTAAAGAAAAAAGCCCCGGTGAAACAAAGGGCATAATTTATAAAAAAGCTTCAATGAAAATTGGAGCTTTTTTTATCACTCTACCTCAACATCATACGACAGAAATTCTTTCCCATTAATAAATACAGTAACAGGATAAGAATTTTCTTCTTCAAATTTATGCGAAAAACTCAATAGGCTTCCTGATTTTGTAAATAGAATTTCAACAACCTTATATTTTTTTTTCTCACCAATACCTAGCTCAATTTTTACAATATCAGTTGTGTTTTTTAATGAAAAATTAAACTTTACAGCTTTATTTAATTTTGCTTTTATTTTGCCTTCATTGGGATAAATTTTGGTTAATCCAAATTCCATGGCCGCCATTTTAATGACCGGCATGTCGAAAAAATCTTTTTTATTTTTTGGTGCAGGCCCCAGTTTCCAGGCTTCATTATCGGGGTAATGCTGCAGGTTAAAGGTTTCTTTATCAGTAAAAAAATAGGCATCGGTGTAGTAAGGTGTAAATAACTTCATCTCGGCATCGGCGAAACCATTGCCCAATGCGGGATCCACGTAATACCAGGTGTCGGGACTTTGCCCCAATTGAACAACAGCCCAGCTATGATTAATGTCGGTTTCTTTTTCGCCAATCTGCTGTGTGTTGTTTTTAATAAAACCATCTACCGTAAGACAACGGATATCGGCACTGCTGCACATATCCTGAAACAGGCTGGCAAAGCCAATGCCTACTGCTTGGCGTGATAGCAATACTTCTGTTGGTGTGTTTTTGGCAGGATTGTTAGTTCTTGCAGCTTTAATATCGTATTTTATATGGTGTGCAATCCAGTAATAAATGGCCCTGGCCTTATCAACCTTATCTGTAAACTTATTACTCACCACATTATTAATGGTGCCCATACTCATGTTTTCTAAGGCACCCAGGCTTTTTACATACGCATCAACAGCCGTAAAGTCGCGATTGTTTGTTTGTGCCGATACATTAAATACAAGGAAGATAAATAGCACTTGAAGGGCATTTTTCAAAAGATTTTTCATGATTTAAAATTACGAATCAAAAAGTTAATAAATTGGCAAAGCATTTTTATTGCCGGAAAGCTGTTAATAAAATAGAAATTAGATATTTTCCGTCTTATCGCCTTACCGGCAAATTTCATGGTAATTGCTATTTAAAATCAAAAAGGGTAGCGGTAAAAACACCTCTTTCCCGTGGTTTAAAAATGGCTTTCCAGTTACCAATATACCGTATGAGGGAAGGCACAAGATAGTTCCCGAATTTTGTCATCACTACTTCCATCTGTACATTAAAATCATACACACCGGCACTGTAGCTTAAAGAATAATTACGGGCCACCACTTCATAGGTCTGATCGTTAAACCAGGTGGTCATTTCATCAACCACAACATCAGTTTTATTTTCGGGTTTTACCTTTTGGCTAAAAATATAACAGCTGGTATTTTTATACATATTGATGTCAATATGCATATCGTATTTATCAGCCATCTCATCATCATAAATGGCTGTTTTATTGCTGATGAAAGGTAGTCCGTTGATACGTTTTCCGGGGTTGAAAAAAAGCATTTTCAGTTGTTCTTTGTTTTTTTCCATGCCTGTCTTACCAGCTGTGTTGAAAGCCCGGCCGGTCACTATATTATCTTCGCCACAAACCGAATCTACTGTAAAAAAAAGTGAGGCATACATTTTTGCTGTATAATAATTGAATGCCCTGTTTTCATCATAAATGTCCCCGGTAACCATTTCTTCAAGCGTTTGCATAGTGCGGCATTTGTTGCTGCGTATTTGTTTGGTAGTACTATGCAGGCCGGCTTTTATTTTACCATCAGCATCATTCATCCTGATATCATTAATGGCTGTAAAGTCCAGTATATGCAGGTTGCGAAAGGCTTTATAAAAAGAAGTGTCGTTTTTTATACGGTTTATGAATACCGGCACATTGAGTTTGTTGTTAACTACTACCTCGCTGAGTGTTATAGTTTTTGTACCTAAAGTGAGGATACTGTCATGTAATTCCTGAGCAAAGGATTGTTTACAAAACAATAAACAAAAAAAAACAGGCATGAAATATTTCATGCCTGCAAGTTATTAAGAAAGTACTAAATGATTTTAGCCATTTATACTTTGTGCGCCGGTTGGTTTAGCAACTGGTTTTACTTCTTGTTTTTTAGTATCAGGAGCAATGCTTCCATCAATAGGGAGCTTTTTATCAGCTGGTTTAGCTGCTGGAGTATCCAGTACGCTACCATTAACTTCCAGATTTTTAACTGCTTGTTTTGCAGGTGCTACATCACTAACACTTCCGCTGTTATCCATCTTAGAAGTACTTGGCTTTGTAATTGGAGCCTGCTCAAGGCTACCGCCTTTAGTATTGGCCGGATTAGCAGCTTTTACTTCAACAACTTTAATATCCTCTAAAGAAGAACCACTTACATTTGAATAAGAAATTCTTTTATTTTCAGATTGATTATAAGCTGCAGGGTCAACATACTGTCCTTTTTGTGTACCGGATTTTTGTGTTACAGCCTGGAAAGGGAATTTTTGCATGTGCGCATCATTACGTACACCTTTTACTTCCCAGCTAACTTTTACATTAGGTTGATTGGTTGCAATCTCAAATTTATTATTGTTCACTTCTTTACTGATCATCGCCTGTGCAAAAGTTCCGCCAATAACAGTTAACTGATAACGGAAATCTTTATTGATGGCTTCAAAATAATCAGGCAGTGTAACCAGGGCTTTACCATTGGCATCGGTTGTAACATTGCCGCTGTAAAAATTGATCACTTCATTACTTTCTGCAGCTACGTGCATCAGCAATTTGTTTTGTGGGTCAAGTGGATGATCCATGGTGAAGGCTTTTACACCAACAACAGTAAAATCGCCATTTACCCAAACCTTACCGGTTGTGTTATCAATTCTCATCCTTTCACCACCACCACCAAGTTCAAATATCTGGTAGTCATCAGTTGCCGGATTGTTACGTGTATTCCACTGGTTAACACCTGCTTTCTGGAAACGCAAAGCCGCGTCACCGCTTTGTCCATCAATATCAACAACAGAGAAGCTGCTGCTTGAACGGCTACGGATACCTGTTGAACCACCATGCAGTACATCTAATTTGTAAGCAGGAGAAGTTGTTTCGCCAATACCAACGTTACCGGTAGCATCCTGGATAACCACACGGCTACCACCACCACCTAATTCAAATATTTCAAAGTAATCATCAGCCGGGCGGTTACGAACGTTCCACTGGTTAACACCTGCTTTTGCAAAACGCAAAGCCGCATCACCACTTTGTGCATCAATATCCACTACAGAGAAGCTGCTGCTTGAACGGCTGCGGATACCTGTTGAACCACCATGCAGTACATCTAATTTGTAAGAAGGAGAAGTTGTTTCACCAATACCTACGTTACCTGTAGCATCCTGTATAACCAAACGGCTTCCGCCGCCGCCTAATTCAAATATTTCATAATAATCATCAGCAGGGCGGTTACGTGTATTCCACTGGTTAACACCTGCTTTTGCAAAACGCAAAGCCGCATCACCACTTTGTGCATCAATATCCACAACAGAGAAGCTGCTGCTTGAACGGCTACGGATACCAGTAGAACCACCATGTAGTACATCTAATTTATAAGATGGGTTGGTTGTTTCGCCAATACCTACGTTACCGGTAGCATCCTGTATAACCATACGGCTTCCGCCACCACCTAATTCAAAAATTTCTAAATAATCATCAGCAGGACGGTTACGGATGTTCCACTGGTTAACACCTGCTTTTGCAAAACGCAAAGCCGCATCACCACTTTGTGCATCAATATCCACAACAGAGAAAGAAGCAGAAGAACGGATACGTGCTCCGGTAGAACCACCATGTAACACATCTAATTTATAAGATGGGTTGGTTGTTTCGCCAATACCTACGTTACCTGTTGCATCCTGTATAACCATGCGGCTTCCACCACCACCTAATTCAAAAATTTCATAGTAATCATCAGCAGGGCGGTTACGTGTATTCCACTCACCAACGCCGGCTTTCTGAAAACGTAAAGCAGCATCACCACTTGCAGCATCAATATCTACTACAGAGAAAGAAGCAGATGACTGGCTACGGATACCAGTAGCACCGGCATGCAGTACATCTAATTTATAAGCAGGAGAAACCGTTTGGCCAATACCTACATTACCAGTTGCATCCTGTATAACCATACGGCTACCACCACCACCTAATTCAAATATTTCTAAATAATTATCAGCAGGACGGTTGCGCATATTCCACTGACCTACACCTGCAAGTTGAAAACGTAATGCTGCATCACCGTTAATAGCGTCAATATCTACAACAGAGAAACTGGAAGATGAAGCAATATGTGCGCCTGAACCACCACCATGTAAAACATCTAATTTGTAAGCCGGCGCATTAGTGCCAACCCCCACGTTAGTAAGTCCTGTATTAAATATATTATTAGATCCGTTCAAGGTCCATAAATTACTTCCGCCTACTGCAGAATTGGGTTCCCATTGGGCAGTACCAGCATTCCAAACTAAAGCCTGTCCGGCTGTTGGTGCTGTTGCTGCAACGGCTCTGGTTTGAATTTTAGCAACTGTTGGGTTAGGGTAAGTACCACTGAGGTCTCCACCTGCAGGGCCATTTGGAGGTAAGGTTGTAGGTAAAGCTAAAGTACCTGCTGCTGTTAATCTACCTTTTGCATCTACTGTAAAGGTTGGATAGTTTAATGCATTGCCGTAGCTAGCCGCAGTTACACCAGAGGTTACCAGTGTTGGATTTGGATAAGTACCTGTAAGATCTCCACCTGCCGGACCAACCGGTGTTGCAAATCCTGCATATAAGGAATAAGGAACACTGGCTAATTGTGTAGAACCAACATTAAAATAATTGGTACCACCTACAGCATCTATCTCAACCTGTAAATATTTAGTTCCACTGCCTGCACCAAATGCAGTCCAGTTTATACCCGCAATTGTACCAATTGTAGTAATCGCTCCCGGACTACCTACCTGTACATTAAATAAGCCAAAAGCATTGGTTGTTACATTTCTTGTTTCCTGATAAACTACAGCACCTGTTGGGCTTCCGCTTAATATACTCAGGCGTAAACCAACTGGCTGACTAGGTAATACATTACCAACTGCATTACGTGCCACACCCTGGTAGTTTAACAGATTGGGCGACTGCGCCACAGCGAGTAACGTAACAACAAAAGCCGTTATCGTTAAAAAAATCTTTTTCATGTTTTAAATGGTTTAATTGTTTTGGTTAATTAAATTTTCATTTGTACCGTTAAATTTTTTGAACTTTAAAAGTTCCTTTTTTAGCTACAGATGTGCCTGTAGGCTGTAATTGAATATTCAGGAAATACATGCCGGAACCATATTCGCTGAGGTTCCATTTTTGAATGCTGCCATTTCCAAAATAATCAAATTGCTTGGTACCCATAAATCTTCCTGATTCATCATAAAGATTCATAATTACTTTTCCTTTGTGTTTACTGAAAAAATCAATTTCCAATACATTTTGTGTTGGATTAGGAAGTACTTTGATCTCATCTCTGTCCCAGGTACTGCTATTATTTACAGTTGCCGGAATGTGCGTGCCTGGTTGTAAGATACCATTGGTTACAATAGTAGGAGAATTTGTTTCGCCCATTGTATTTATGGCCATGGACTCACCAAAACTCCATTCAAAACGATAGTAGTTAAAAAAATACGTACCACCTGTTACGTTTAATGTAGCCGGGCTGACACTTTGTGCATAAGAACCGAGAGAGAGAAAGATACCAAACGAAAAAAACAATAGTCGTACTTTTCTCATAAGCGATGTTTAAAGGGTGAAAATAGGTTGTTAATTTTATGGCACTAAATTATAATCTATTTTTGAATTATACAATACCCCAAACTGGGTATTTTTATATAAATTCAAATTGTGGATAAGTTAATTATTATCAATATATTAGAGTAGAAAAGAAAACCACCGGTAAGGTTAGCTGAAAGGGGGTATTATTTTGGAAAAACCATGCGGTAATCAACCGTAATTTTGCCTTTGGAAATGTCATCCAGCTTACGTTTCATTAATTTTCGCTTGAGTGGCTTAAGGTGGTCAATAAAAAGCTTGCCTTCTATATGGTCATATTCATGCAAAATTACCCTGGCAGAAAGGCCGATAAAGCTTTGGGTATGTACCATAAAATTTTCATCTTCAAACTCGATGGTCACCTCTTCGTTGCGGTAAACATCTTCTCTTATTTTGGGAATACTGAGACAGCCTTCGTTATAGGCCCATTCTTTGCCATTAAGTTTTATAATATGGGCATTGATAAAGACGCCTTTAAAACCGGGCTCATCAGGATATTCACCCTTTTCATCGTCTTCCTGGTTTTCAAAGATCTGTTCGCTATCCATAATAAATAAGCGAACAGGTACATTTACCTGCGGGGCTGCTAAACCAACGCCATTGCTGTTGTACATGGTTTCCCACATATCTGCGATCAATTTATCCAGGCCCGGGTAATCTGGGCTGATGTCATCACAAACTTTCCTTAAAACTGGCGACCCATATGCAACTATCGGAAGAATCATTCGATTTTACTGTTGTTTATTTTTTTACAAAATTAAGGTTATCATTTAACTCGGGCAATCTAAAATCGTAATTCTGATACGGATAGCTTTTGAGACTAGATTTGACCCAAATATTCCTGCAGGATGATGGTTGCTGCAATTAAGTCCACATTTTTTTTATCCCGGCGGTCTTTCTTTTTCATCCCCATTTCAATCATGGCATCTTTTGCCATTTTAGAAGTATAACGTTCGTCAACGGTCTTAAGCGGCATTGCCGGGAACTCTTTTTGTATTTTTTTAATGGCGGCTTCCACCAGCGGGGTGCCATGGGTGTCGGATTCATCCCAGTTTTTTGGCAAACCAATAATAATTAACTCCACGTTTTCCTGTAAAAGGTATTTTTTTAACCAGGGAATAAGGTCTCTGGATTCGATGGTTTCCAAACCCGTAGCAATGATCTGCAAAGGATCGGTAACAGCCAATCCGGTTCGCTTGCCGCCGTAGTCTATGGAGAGTATTCGTGCCAGGGGAAGTTAAAAGTTAAAAGTTGAAAGTTGAAAGTTCATTGTTTTTGGTTGAGTTTTGTTATTTATTCAGGAATAAATCAAAAATTACAAAGATGGCGAAAACAACAGATGCTATACCATTGGTTGTAAAGAAAGCCATATTTACTTTACTAAGATCATTTGGTTTTACCAATGTATGCTGGTAAATTAATAAGCTGCAGAAAATGGCAACGCCTATCCAATACCAAATTCCAAAATGGCCATAAACCCCGGCACTAATAACACAAACTGCAGAAAGCACATGCAGTAAATTGGAAACTATTAATGCCTTTGATTTGCCCAATGCTGCAGGAATGGAATGTAGTTGATTGCTTTTATCAAATTCTTCATCCTGTAATGCATAAATGATATCGAATCCACTTACCCAAAATAAAACGCTAAATGAAAACAGGATGGGTAATAATGCAAAGGTTCCGGTTACGGCCAGGTAAGCACCAATAGGTGCCAGGCTTAAACCTGTGCCCAACACCAAATGGCATAAGGCTGTAAAGCGCTTGGTGTAACTGTAAAACAAAACCACAAACAAGGCAACAGCAGATAAATAAAAACAAATTTTATTGATGAAGTAGCAACAGGCAATAAATAGTAAACAGTTTATTATAACAAACTGTAAAGCGTTGTTTGATGTTATGATACCCGAAGGAATTTCCCGTACAGCAGTTCTTGGATTTTTGGCATCATAATTTTTATCCAGCCAACGATTAAAAGCCATGGCAGCAGATCGGGCAAAGATCATGCAGAGTATGACAATAATAAAAATCCAAAATTGATGATAAAAGAACAGGGTAGTCTTTTTCGACAGCGGCAGTGCACTAAATTGGTAAATCTTAACCCAGGGGATTCTTACTAAGTCTCGGATTCCCAAAAAAAATCCAATTAATGCAAATGGCATTGCAAAAATGGTGTGAGAGAATTTTACGAGAGATAGGTATTTTTTTACTGTAGACATTAATAACTCATAATTTATAACTCATAATTTTCTCCGCACAATTTCCCATAGAACAACACCGGCTGCTGTGGCAATATTTAATGAATGCTTCATACCCAGTTGTGGTATTTCAATGCATCCATCGCATTGTAAAATGGTGTCCTGCTCTACGCCGGTTACTTCGTTGCCAAAAATAACAGCCATTTTTTCACTTGTATTAAATTTCAACAACTGAAGCTGGTGGCTATTTATGGCCTGCTCTACGGCATAAATGGTATAACCCTTTTCTTTCAAATCTTTGATGGCTTCAGTGGCATTTGCAAAATGTTTCCAGTCAACAGTTTCTTCGGCACCCAGTGCTGTTTTTTTTATTTCTTTATGTGGCGGTATGCAGGTGTAACCGGTAATGTAAATGGCTTCCAGCAAAAAGGCATCGGCTGTTCGGAATACACTGCCCACATTATAGGCGCTGCGTATATTTTCCAATACGGCAATTAGTGGCGTTTTATCAGATTGTTTAAATTCCTCTACCGTTTTTCGGTTGAGCTCATGCATTGAAAGTTTTTTGTTTGTTGTAGTCACAGATAGAGAGGTTTATATGGCAGCAGGGGTCTTGAAGTAAATTAAAAATTAATCCAATTCTGAAAAGCACCTTTTTACTTTTGAATTTTTACTTTTGATTTTTTACTTTTGATTTTTGACTTTTTACTTTTTATATCATTTCACTTTGCATCACCGCTGGTTTTACTGTCGTTTTTTTTTCACCAAAGGCTTTTGCTGCTTTAATAAAATGAACAAATACCGGTTGTGGATTTTCAACTGTACTCTTTAATTCGGGATGATATTGTACACCAATAAAAAAAGGATGATCTTTCCGCTCTACAATTTCAACCAATCCGGTTGCCGGGTTTTTCCCGCTGGGAATTAAACCGGTTTCCTCAAAATCTGTAATGTATTTATTATTAAATTCCCACCGGTGGCGGTGGCGCTCACTGATTTCAGTAAGGCCATAAATGCGATGTGCCAAACTGTCTTTTTTGATGTTACAGGGGTAGGCACCCAGGCGCATGGTACCACCCAGGTTTACAATATTTTTCTGCTCTTCCATCAGGTCAATTACAGGATGGGTAGTTGTTTTATCCATTTCTGTTGAATGCGCATCGGCCCAGCCCAAAACATTTCTGGCGTGTTCAATCACGGCCATTTGCATGCCCAGGCAAATACCAAAGAACGGCATCATATTTTCTCTGGCATATTTTACTGCAATGATTTTCCCTTCAACACCACGATTACCAAATCCCGGGGCTACCAGTAAGCCATCCAGGTCTTTCAGCTTTTCATGCACGTTGTCATCGGTAATAAATTCGCTGTGCACATTAACGATCTGCACTTTACATTCGTTGATGGCACCTGCATGTATAAATGATTCCAAAATTGATTTGTAAGCATCCTGTAATTCAATATACTTTCCAATAAGACCAATGGTTACTTTGCTGTGCGGGTATTTTAATTTATCTAAAAATGCACGCCACTTGGTCAGTTCCGGTGCGGCATAACCATTAATTTGTAATTTTTTCAAAACGATGACATCCAATCCTTCCTGTAGCATTTTAAGGGGTACTTCATAAATGGTACTGGCATCCATAGCCTCAATAACGGCTTCGGTTTTTACATTACAGAACAGCGCAATTTTCTTCTTTAAGTCATCATTTAAAGGATGCTCGGTACGGCAAACAATAACATTTGGATGCACACCTTCCTGACTAAGCATACGTACACTGTGTTGTGTAGGTTTTGTCTTTAATTCTTTGGCGGCTTTTAAATAAGGGATTAGGGTAAGATGTACTACCATGCAGTCTTCTTCTGGAAGCTCCCATTGAATCTGGCGTACGGCTTCTACAAAGGGTAAGCTTTCGATATCACCTACGGTACCACCAATTTCTGTAATAACAATATCATATTTTCCGCCCTTGCCCAATAGTAACATGCGGTTCTTTATTTCATCGGTTATGTGCGGAATTACCTGTACGGTTTTGCCAAGGTAATCGCCGGCCCGTTCTTTATTAATAACGGTTTGGTAAATACGTCCGGTGGTTACATTATTGGCCTGTGAGGTGGGGATATTTAAAAAACGTTCGTAATGACCAAGATCCAGATCGGTTTCGGCCCCATCATCTGTTACAAAACATTCGCCATGTTCGTAGGGGTTTAATGTGCCGGGGTCAACATTTATGTAGGGGTCAAATTTTTGTATGGTTACTTTTAAACCTCTTGCCTGTAACAGCTTTGCAAGAGATGCAGCAATAATGCCCTTGCCTAATGAGGAAGTAACACCACCGGTTACAAAAATGTACTTAGCCATAAAAAATAATTTGCCAACCACCTTCCTTATTTTTTGGGAAGCCGGTTGCCGTTAATAAATATGACCAGCGAAAATTTGGGATTAAATCTTGGAGGTCGGGTAAAGATAGGATGAATATTCGGGAGGAGGAAATTTGGGGAGCGGTTTTATAAAAAAAAGGATTTATTTTTATAAAAGGGTAGAAAAATTGACAGGATGAAGGTTTTATTAATACTATTATTTAGTGGCATCATTCCAGTTGCTTTAAGTCAGAAAACTGAAACAATACCTGGGAGTCCTGATAAATTAAAGGTTGTTGATTTTCTTTTACTGGCAGATCAATTGGCTCCATCTGAAGTTAAGTTGCCATTTTCTTCAATAAAAATCATCGACAGCAGATTCGACACCTCTAAAATCGGTTTTGTGCCAATTGAATATTATGTACCAACGCCAACAGCCATTCAACAAGTAATAAGTTTTAAAAAAATCAGTATTAATGCCGGCATCTCTAACTCAATAGAATCGTATTATAATGCGTATTATAAAAATTCTTTTGATCAAAGTGGGTTTCAACTTTTAATTGTGATGAAAAGATTTTGGATTTCCGGAATTGATAATTCGGCTGATACAAGACTTGATTTGGTCACCAATTTGAAAACGGCAACAAACTTTTATTGCAAATGGGAGTATTATATAGGGAAAGGAGATACCTATCTACCTACTAAACGGATTGATACAATCATTAAAGCTGGCGACGATATTCATAGCGGTCTTTCAGAAGGCTTTAGTAAGTCAAAACAAGACTATTTTAAGTTTATATTAAAAACGTTGATAGAAATTTTAGATTTTGATAAGGCGGTTGTTGCTTACGACAGTCAAAATAAAAAGACATTAACTGACATTCATCTTTTTAATAATAAAAGAAATAGTGTACCTGTTTTACAGGATAGTGTTGTTAAAAAAGGTGTGTATTTAAATTTTGATGATTTTGTGAACAACAGGCCTTCGATCATCGATTTTAATATAAAGAAAATGAAGTACGGAGGATTTAAAAATGAGCCCTATCTGGTAAAGCCTGATGGTGAATTAGTAAATGAATACTGGGGTTACTCAAATGGAAAGGAAATAAGATATCGCAAATTTGGGAATGAATTGATTTACCGTAAAGGCAATACATTTGAATTTTATGTGTTGGTAAAACTGAATAAAATAAGTGATGTAATGGCCGCAATAAAAGGGAATCAACTTTATTTAAGAATGCCTTACCAGTTAGATATGGAAACCGGGCTTCCGTACTAACCTTTCACAATTTTATGATAACTGGTTGAAATGCCTTTTATCAATGATGAACTAAAACCCCTGTGTTCCATTTCATTCAATCCCGCTATGGTACAGCCTTTTGGCGTGGTCACTTTATCAATCTCCTGTTCGGGATGTGTACCTTTTTGTAAGAGCAGATCGGCTGCACCCTTTACAGTTTGGGCAGCAATTAAATTGGCGGTTACGGCATCAAAACCAATTTCGATGCCACCCTGTATATTGGCACGTATATAACGCATCGCATAAGCTGTACCGCAGGCGCCCAGTACGGTGGCGGCATCCATCAAATTTTCATTGATAACAACCACTTTGCCTAAAGCAGCAAACAGGTTTTTTACATAGGCTATTTGTTTATCTGTTGCATTGGTAACGCTGATGCAGGTCATACTCTCCTGAATGGCAATGGCTGTATTAGGCATGGCCCTGAAGACCGGTAATTTCTTTTTTATAATGTGTTCTATATCTTTTATCAGTACACCGGTAACAACCGATACCAGGATATGATTTGGTGTTAATACTTTTTTAAAACTGGTCAGCACTTCCGAAACCTGGTAGGGTTTAACAGCAAGAATAACCAGCTCACTTTGTTTTACAGCCGCTGCATTATCAGAACTGATATTGATTCCTTTAACTTCCAGGTTTTTTAGAGTTGCCGTTTGTCTTTTAGTAACTGTAATATCTGTTGCTTTGCAGAATTTGCTTTTTAATAATCCCTCTGCAATGGCAGAACCTAAATTTCCGCCACCGATAATGGCAATTTTATTTTTCATTATTTTTTTTTAATAGAACCTGTTTTGCGAAAGGTAGTTTCTAACATAATCATCAATGCCTTTCTCCAGTGAATAAAAATCTTTGTGATAACCGGCAGCTTTTAATTTATCCATACTGGCTTCGGTAAAGTATTGATATCTATCACGGATGTCTTCGGGTATATCAATGTATTCAATATGGGGCTGCAGATCCAATCCGGCAAAAGTTGATTTTACTAGTGCATTAAATGACCTGGCTTTACCAGTGCCCAGATTATAA
>CANKNL010000061.1 GCA_947483345.1 Chitinophagaceae bacterium
ACATTGGCACAGGATTTTGTGTATAAAGATCCTATGCGTAATGTTATCTTTTTGGATAATCATGACATGGCCAGGTTTTTTTCTGTTATTGGGGAAGATGTTGAAAAATATAAAACGGCCATTAACTGGCTGCTCACCTGCAGGGGTATACCACAGTTTTATTATGGCGGAGAGCTTGGATTAACGGGCTTTACCAGTCCTAACGACGGCTATGTGCGTCAGGATTTTCCGGGTGGATGGGCAACAGACCCGATAAATAAATTTACCCAATCGGGCAGAAGTGTAAAAGAAAATGAAATCTGGAATCATATTGCCACGCTGGCCAATTTCAGAAAAAAATCATTGGCCATTACCACTGGTAAAATGAAGCAGTATGTACCGCAGGATGGGGTTTATGTTTATTTCAGGTATACGGATAAGCAATCGGTTATGGTTGTGATGAACACCGCCAAAGAGAATAAAAAAATCGATTTAAAAAGATTTGCAGAAAGTACAAAGGGCTTTTCTAAAATGAAAAATATTTTTACCGGTTCCATTATTGATATACATGATTTTAATCTTGATTCATATCGGAGTGCGGTATATGAGTTAGTGCAGTAACCAATACGGCGGCATGATACATATCATTTTTTTTGTCAAATCAAAAATAATGTGTTTATTTTACACATTAATTGGCTTGCTGCATGAAAAAATATCTTTTTCTATTAATCCTTGTATGTTTGGGATTTGTTGTAAACGCCCAACGACTCTTGAGTTGGACTCCCGAATTTCCTGTTGATAATTCTAATTTAAGTTTTACGGTTGACTGTAATAAGGGTAACCAGGGTTTATTGAACTTTGAAGGCGGTAGTTCGGGTAATGTGTATGTGCATATTGGCGTGATCACCAATTTAAGTACAGGGCCCGGTGACTGGAAGTATGTAAAATTTGCCTGGGGATCCACAGATCCTGCCGCTAGAGCAACTGCACTTGGCAGTAATAAATACCAATACAGCATTACCAATATCCGTAGTTTTTTAGCAGTGCCCGGAGCCGAAACCATTCGTAAAGTATGTATCATTTTCAGGAATGCAACAGGTACTTTAAAACAGGTTAATACCGATGTAAGTGATATGTATTTACCGGTGTATGGCAGTGCCGAATATGCCGTTCGGTTAAACCTTCCTCCATTTGAACCCCGGTACATTCCCTGGCTGGAACCCTTGTCTGTGGCGGTTGGCGGAAATATCAATATCACGGGTATGGCATCTGCTAACTCAAATCTTACTTTAAAGTTAGATGGCAATACAATCAATACGGCTGCAAATGCCAATACCATTTCTGCTAATCCAACAATAGCTACCGCCTGTACCCACCAGGTTTTTCTGGAGGGTAACAATGGATCGGTAACGGTAAAAGATTCATTCAGTTTTTATATTGCGCCAACTACCAATGTAGCTGCCTTGCCAGCCGGTGTTATTGAAGGCATAAACTATGATCCCAATAATACCGCCCTTACACTGGTGTTGTTTGCACCGGGTAAAAATAATGTGGTGGTGATCGGCGATTTTTCAAACTGGGCCAGTCAGTGTAATTACCAAATGAATAAAACACCAGATGGAAATTATTTTTGGTTAACCTTAACAGGGCTTACACCCGCACAGGAATATGGCTATCAGTATCTCATTGATAATACCATCAGAACAGCTGATCCCTATACACAAAAAGTGTTGGATCCGGATAATGACCCCTTCATCAATGCAACTACCTATCCAAATCTAAAACCATATCCTACGGGGTTAACAACAGGCCTGGTGGGTATTTTTCAAACGGCCGAACCGCCTTACAACTGGCAGGTAAATAATTTTGCAAAACCGGATAAGAGGAATTTGATGGTTTATGAATTGCTGATCAGAGATTTTACTGCCGAACACAGTTACCAGTCGTTAATAGACTCTTTATCTTACTTAAAAAATATAGGGATCAATAGTATTGAGCTCATGCCCATTAATGAATTTGACGGTAACGAAAGCTGGGGATATAATCCGGCATTTTATTTTGCGCCGGATAAATATTATGGCACAAAAAATAAATTAAAAGAATTTATAGACAAATGCCATTTGAATGGCATTGCCGTTATTCTTGATGTGGTGTATAATCATTGCAGCGGCAATGCACCTCAGGCAAAAATGTATTGGGATGCAGCCAATAACAGGCCCGCAGCCAATAGTCCCTGGTTAAATGTCACCGCTCCTCATCCTTACAGTGTATTCAACGACTTTAATCATACCTCTACAGCAACACAATATTTGGTGCAGCGCTCATTAGATTTCTGGCTTAATGAATACCGGGTTGACGGTTACCGTTTTGATCTGGGTAAAGGATTTACACAAACGGTTACGACCACAACAACTGTAGAAAACTATGATGCCAGCCGCGTGGCCAATTTAAAAAGATATTATGATGGAACGGTTCCCGGCCATCCGGGCACTTATATGATCATCGAATTTTTAGGCACATTGCCCTGCCAGGAAGAACAGGAATATGCGGCACATGGATTTATGTTATGGGGAAATAATAACGCCACATACAACCAGTGTACCATGGGCTTTGTATCCAATTCGGATATCACGCCGGTTGTTTACAGCAGTACACAAAGAGCATTTAATAATCCTGCTGAAGTTGGTTATATGGAAAGTCATGATGAGGAACGTACCATGTATAAAAATATAACCTTCGGTAATACATCGGGTAGCTATAATGTTAGAAATCTGAATACAGCATTGGCCAGAGAAGAAGCTGCTGCAACAGTTTTCTTTACCGTACCCGGCCCAAAAATGATCTGGCAGTTTGAAGAAAGGGGTTATGATATACCATTAAATTTTGGGGGCTCAAATGTATCCAATAAACCACCGCACTGGGAGTACATGCTTGTTCCGGAAAGGGTGCATTTATATAATGCCTATAAAAGCATTATCCAATTACGTTTAAGTAATCCGGCCATTTTTAATAATACCAGTTTTACGTATGATTTTAACAGCAGCCTGGTAAAATTATTTCAGATTGCCGATCCCAATGCAAGCGGTATAAAAATAACGGTAGTGGCTAATCTGGATGTGGATGCCAAAAGCAAAGCCATTACTTTTCAAGCCACGGGCAACTGGACAAATTATTTAAGTAATGGTATTGGAACCGGCCTTAATGGCATTACCGGTAATACCTTTAATTTATCGGCAGCAGCGCAAACCGTTACGCTTCAGCCGGGCGAATATCATATTTATGTAAGTGTACCGGCTTGTGCAACAGCAGCACCAACAGCAACCAGCCCGGTTAATTATTGCCAGAATGCCGTTGCTACACCGTTGCAGGCTACCGGAACCGGTTTACTTTGGTATACCGTAGCAACAGGTGGTACCGGCAGTACCACGGCGCCAACGCCATCAACAGCCACTATTGGCAGCACCACTTATTATGTAAGTCAAACCATTGGTTGCGAAAGTCCGCGTTTACCCATTACCGTTAATATTACAGCAAGTACCCCTGCACCCACGGTAACCAGCCCGGTCAATTATTGTCAGAATGCAGTGGCCGTTCAACTAACCGCAACAGGCACCGGTTTATTATGGTATGCAACTGCAACCGGTGGCAGCGGTTCTGCTACTGCACCAACGCCTTCTACAATAGCTATAGGCAGTACTTCATTTTATGTTAGTCAAACGCAAAGTTGTGGTGAAAGCCCCAGGGCCGTTATTGTGGTTAATATAGCTGCTGTACCTGCTGTGCCGGTAGTAACCAGTCCGGTGATCTATTGTCAGAATTCAAATGCCGTACCCTTAACAGCAACGGGTAGTAATATATTATGGTACAGTGTGGCTACAGGGGGCACGGGTAGTGCTACGGCACCTACGCCTTCAACTGCGGCTGTTGGCAGTACTGTTTATTATGTAAGCCAATCTAATGCCGGTTGCGAAAGTCAGCGTGCGGCTATAACGGTAACGATTAACGCTTCTCCGTTGGCGCCTGTTGTAACCACGCCGGTTAATTATTGTCAGAATGCTGCTGCCGTACCCTTAGCAGCCACGGGCAATGCCTTATTATGGTATGCCACGGCAACTGGGGGCACCGGAAATGCCACAGCGCCTACACCTGCCACAACCAATGCCGGCAGTACAAATTATTATGTAACACAAACCGTTTCCGGTTGCGAAAGTCAAAGAGCCGTTATTATTGTAAATGTAACGGCCCTGCCAGCCGCTCCGGTTGTAACCTCACCGGTAACTTATTGCCAGCAGGCGGTAGCGTTACCCTTATCGGCCACAGGTACTAACCTGTTGTGGTACACCACTGCAACCGGTGGAACTGGTAGTGGTTCAGCGCCGACCCCGGCAACAACAGTGGCCGGTAGTACCGCTTTTTATGTAAGTCAAACAAATAGTTGTGGAGAAGGCGCCAGAGCAGTTATTAATGTAACGGTAACGGCTACTCCGGCTGCACCTGCAGGATTGAGCGTTACCGGAATAACCAGTAATGCGGCCATTTTAAACTGGACTACTACAGCGGGTGTTTTTTATACGGTAGATTATAAACCGGCCGCATCGGCCAGTTGGATAAACCTGGCCAATGCCATTACTGCCGGTACCTGGTCGGTTTCTAACCTGGCAGCTTCAACGCTTTATGATTGGCGGGTAAGTGCAAACTGTTCTGTAAATGCTATTAATAATTATACGGCCGCACAGTTCACTACCAGTTCTCACAATAGTTTTATCGCCAAAAAATATGACGGATTTGGCATCAAGATATCGCCCAATCCGGTAATGAGTAATGCGATCATTGACTTTATTGTGCCCAGTTTTGGGGCTGTTACGGTTACGCTGATCAATGCCTATGGACAAAGGTTAGGGCTCCTTTATGAAGCTTATCATTTTAAGGGGCAATACCAGTTTGCCTTAACCAATGAGCTGAGTGCATTGCCTAAGGGTTGTTATTTTTTACGCTTACAACAGTTTGATAAGGGCTATTCCACCAAATTTATAAAACAATAATTTCCGATACTTTAAAATAATAGGCGCATATGGCAAGTATAGTAAAAGGCAAAGAGGCAAAAAGTATAAAAAGCCTGCTGGATATTCAATCAGAAGTAAAGGTGATCAACCGGATTGCCTTGTCTGTTGATTGTGTGATCTTTGGGTTTGATGAAAACAAACTTAAAGTTTTATTGATTAGAAGTGATCTGAAAAAATTTCAGGGTAAATGGTCTTTGTTAGGCGACCTGGTAGATCCGAAAGAAGAATTGGATTCGGCTGCCAACCGTATTTTAAAACAGCGTACCGGCCTTGATGATGTTTATCTGGAGCAGGTTAGAACGTTTGGCTGTCTCGAAAGGCATCCGGCCGGCAGGGTAGTTACGGTGGCCTATTATTCCCTGATCAATATTCAGCACCATAAATTAAAAATATTAGATAACGAATTACACTGGCATGATGTAAATGATATTGCCGAACTGGCATTTGATCATAAACGGATTTTGGATAGCAGTTATGAACAGCTTCAAAGGCGTGTTCAGGAACACCCCCTGGCATTCAGTCTGCTGCCCAAAAAATTCTCCATGCGTGAACTGCAAAATGTGTATGAGTCTATATTAGATACCAAGATGGACAGGCGCAATTTCAGGAAGAAATTTTTCGCTATGGACTTTTTGGTCGACATCGGACAGATGGAACAGGATGTGCCACACCGGCCGGGTAAACTCTATCATTTTAATTATAGCAAATACGAGAAAAAGAAGAAAAAATGGGTGGGTATTGACTTTTAAAAAACTGATTGTCATCAGGTTTTAAAAAATCAGTTGATTTATAAGGTAATTTGCAACTGATTTGTTTAATAAATGAAATAGTTTATTAAAAATAAATTTAACAAATATTTGTATATTCAAAAGAAAGACTAAATTGTGTACTTTATACACATTTGGTTAGTGTAAAAAATACACAAACAAACACGATCGCTAATATTTTAAAAACAAAAGCTTGTTTTATGAGAAAAATCTCCAAAAAACTTATGCTGTCATTTACCATGATCTTACTATCAGTGGCAGCGTTCTCTCAAAATGCCGTCACCGGTAAAGTAACGGATTCAAAAGACGGCACACCTGTTGCGGGAGTAACAGTAACGGTTAAAGGCACAAAAACGGCTACCCAAACTGTGGCTGATGGCTCTTTTAAAATTAGTGCCCCGGCAACAGCCTCATTGGTTTTTACGTCAGTAGGCTTTAGTTTGCAGGAAGTTAACATTACCGGTAAATCAGTTATTGAAGTAAGCTTTGTAAGGCTTAATCAGCAACTGGATGAATTGGTTGTTGTGGCTTACGGTACAAAACGCAAGGGCGATCTTACCGGATCTGTAACAGCCATTTCGGCCAAAGATTTCCAAAAGGGTGTAGTAAACTCTTCTGAACAATTGTTACTGGGTAAAGTAGCCGGTTTGGAAGTTACAAATGGTGGTGGCTCACCGGGTGGTGGCAGCCGAATTCGCATCAGGGGGGGATCTTCCCTTAATGCCAGTAACGACCCGCTGATCGTTATTGACGGGGTGCCTGTAGAAGGTAACGGCATCGCCGGTTCTGCAAATCTATTAAATACAATCAATCCCAATGATATCGAATCCATGTCGGTATTAAAAGATGCCTCTGCAACGGCCCTGTATGGTTCAAGAGCTTCAAACGGTGTTTTGATCATAACCACTAAAAAGGGATTAAAGGGGAAAATGAAATATAATTTTAATACCCAATTATCTGCAGGGATGGTTGGTAAAACGGTTAAAGTGTTGTCGGGAGATGAAGTAAGAGCAATTATAAATGCAGATGGTAACAATGCTTTTAAAGCGTTATTAGGAACTGCAAATACCGATTGGCAAAAAGAAATTTACCAAACAGCTTTAGGCTGGGATAATAATGTAAGTGCAAGTGGTGCCATTAAAAACATCCCTTTCAGGGCTTCTCTTGGTTTTTTAACACAGGATGGAATATTAAAAACAGATAATTTTAAGCGCTTTAGCGGCTCTATTAATTTGTCGCCTAAATTTTTAGATGATCATTTAAGTGTAAACCTGGCTTTAAAGGCAAGCAATACCAAAAATAATTTTGCTAACGGTGGTGCAATTGGTTCTGCTATTGCTTTTGATCCAACACAAACTGTAAATGCAGCTGGAAAATTTGGTGGTTACAGAGAGTGGTTAGATGCTAATGGAACCCTCATCGATTTGGCTACACGCAATCCCGTGGCCTTATTAAATCAAAGAGATAATAAATCGAGTGTTAACCGCATTATCGGAAATATACAGGTTGATTATAAAATTCATTGGTTTCCCGATCTGCACGTTCTGTTTAATTTAGGTATTGATAACGCCAGCGGTAGTGGAGATGATAATATTGATTCAGCGTCTGCCACCAATTATAAAACAGGGGGTCGCAAATCTCATTATGAACAAAAGAAAAACAATACCATTACCGATATACAACTTTTTTATAGTAAGGATTTAAAGAAACTTAAAACAAAAGTAGATGTGTTGGTTGGTCACAGTTACCAGGATTTTGTAACTAAGGTTAAAAACTTTTCATCATTCAGTTACCGGCCAATTGCCGATGCGGCCAATCCTCAAAAATTGGATACCATTGCAGGTTCTGAGCCAACATTTCTTACCGACAAGCCAGAGTATCGTGTAGAATCATATATCAGTAGGGTGAATTTGAATATTGCAGATAAATATTTGATTACAGCTTCTTTTCGTAGAGATGCCAGTTCTAAGTTTGCAAAAGAAAACCGGGTTGGTTATTTTCCTGCTGTAGCAGCTGCCTGGAAATTAAAAGACCAATTCTTTAAATCAGTACATACTTTAAGTGAGTTGAAATTAAGACTGGGTTGGGGTACTACTGGTCAGCAGGATGGCATCCCTTATTATTCTTATCTGCCTTATTATGCACGTAGTAACTCTGCAGCCCAATACCAGTTTGGTAATACCTACTATAGTTTCTTAAGGCCCGATGCTTATGATCCGGACAGGAAATGGGAAAGTACTACAACATCTAACATAGGACTTGATTTTGGTATTTTGAATAACAGGATCTCCGGTTCGGTAGATTATTATTTCAAAAAAACTAAAGACCTGTTAAGTGTGGTACCAGTTGCTGCAGGTGGTAACTTTAATATTGAATTGTATACCAATGTTGGTAATATGGAAAATAAAGGTGTTGAATTTACTTTAAATACAGTGCCTGTAAAAAAACAAAATCTGCAATGGGATTTTGGATTCAATTTCACTTATAATACAAGAGAAATCACCAACCTGTTAAAACAGCAGGATCCCAATTTCAGAGGAATTGAAGTGAGTGGCATTTCGGGCGGTACAGGAAATAATATCGGCCGTTTTAGTGTTGGCTACAGTCCATTCACTTATTTTGTTTACAAACAGGTTTATAATACCACAACGGGTAAACCTATTGAAGGCTTATATGAAGATATTAACCGGGATGGATTTGTTGATCAAAAGGACCGGTACTATTATAAAAAACCATCCTCTGATATTTTCATGGGTGTAAATACACAGGTTGTTTATAAAAAATACTCTTTGGGTATTACAGGTCATGGTGCATTTGGTACGTATCTGTATAATAATTTTAATTCTAATAATGGCGTTTTAAGGCAGATAAAGAATCCGATCAATTTTATTGGAAATGCATCTGCTAATTACCAGGAAACAAATTTTTCGAACAATCAATACTTATCTGATTACTATATCGAAAATGCGTCTTTCTTCAAGTTGGATAATATTAACCTGGGTTATAACTGGGGTAAAGTGTTAAAGGGCAAGGCCAGTTTGCGTATTGCTGCCAGTATTCAAAATGTTTTTATTATCACAAAATACAAAGGACTTGATCCTGAAAATTCAAGTGACACTGGTGTAGATAATAATATTTACCCAAGACCACGTACATTTTCACTCGGCATTAACTTAGATTTTTAATTAAAAAAAATACTTGATTTATATGAAAAATAAAACATTTAAATACATCATCGGCATATTCATTGTAACGGTTGTTACAATATCATGCGCCAAGAAGTTGGATCTGTATCCAACCAACGATCTCACGCCGGAAAAAGCATTTTCAACGGCTGCCGGTTACAAATCTGTACTGGCAAAAATTTACGGAACCCTTGCAATCACCGGTAACTCGGGACCGGCAGGTAATCCAGATATCAGCGGCGGACTGGATGAAGGCTCACAGGTGGCCTTTATCAGAATGTTCTTTAATTGTAATGAATTACCAACAGACGAAGCCGTGGTTGCCTGGAATGACCAGACCATTCATGATTTTCATGATCTGAAATGGACCAGTTCTGATCCCTTTTTAAAAGGAATTTATGCCAGGCCCATTTACAATATTACACTCATCAATGAGTATATGAGAGAAAGCACCGACGCCAAGTTAGCCGAAAGGAATATTACCGGTGCTGAGGCTGCCGACATTAAAAAATCAGTTGCCGAAGTACGTTTTTTACGTGCCTTTAACTACTGGGTAATGATGGACCTTTTTGGTAAATCAACTTTTATTACTGAAAATGATTTGGTGGGTACTACATTACCTAAAGAAATAGGCCGTGCAGATCTGTTTTTGTATATTGAAAAGGAACTTAAAGCCATTGATGCCGATCTGGCACCTGCAAAAACAATTGAATACGGTAGGGTAGACCAAGGTGCTGCGTGGGCATTACTTGCACGTATGTATCTTAATGCCGGCGTATATACAGGCACAACCAAATATACAGATGCCATTACCTATGCTAAAAAAGTTATTGGCGGTGGTTATTCTTTATATCCGGGTTATCCAAGGGTATTTATGGCCGATAATGATAAAGCGAAAGATGAGTTTATGTTTGCTGTAAACTGTGATGGCTTACGTACACAGGCTTATGGTAATACAACCTTTTTTGTACACGCCGCTTGTGGTGATGAAGGTGTTCAATATGGTGTAGGTGGTGGTTGGTATGGATACCGTTCTACCGCTGCATTTGTAAACCTTTTTGCAGATAATACCGGTGCTACAGATAAACGCGCCATGTTCACCACATCAAAATACGGCACCAGCCCGTCTCAGTTGGCCATTGCTGATATCAGTAATTTTGACCAGGGACCACATGTAAAAAAATACGTTAATTTACGCTCCGACGGCGGACCCGTTTCGGATACCAGAAAAGACTTTGCCGACATTGATTTTCCGATATTCCGTTTATCAGAAATGTATTTGATTTATGCCGAAGCCGTTTTACGTGGCGGTGCAGGTGGAGATATAACCACTGCAGTTAATAATATTAACCTGATCAGATCAAGAGCTTATGGCAATGCTACCGGTAATATTGGTGCCGGCTCATTAACCTTAAGTTTTGTATTAGATGAAAGAGGCAGAGAATTGTATTGGGAAGGTCATCGCCGTACCGATTTGATCCGTTACGGATTATTAACTACTTCAACTTATTTATGGCCATGGAAAGGCGGTGTATCTTCGGGTACTGCTGTGGATACAAAATATAATTTGTTTCCAATTCCATCATCTAATATTGTTGCTAATCCTAACTTAACACAAAACCTGGGCTATTAATTTGAAATAATTAAAAATTGATTTATATGAAAAATATTATAAAATTACTGTTCGGCACCATCTTTACTGCAGCCATAATCATGTCTTGCAAAAAAGATGAGAATAAGGTTTACTTTGAAGGAGGTACCAATCCCTTGCTTCAGGCCTCCTCTACGGCAGCCATGATTTTGCTTCCGGGAAATGCGGCACAAAAAGCCATTTCTTTTAACTGGTCAAATCCAAACTATCATTTTAACACCGGTGTTAGTTCACAAAATGTGACCTATATCCTGCAGATGGATTCAACAGGGTCTAACTTTACAAACCCAAGTATACAGGAAGCGTCTATCGCCAATGACTTAAGTGTTTCACTTACTGTTAAGGAGTTGAATACCTATCTCACTAAGTTGAATTTAATGGAAAACGTAACGCATAATGTGGAGTTCAGGATTAAATCGGTTCTTGTTAATAATTCTGTTCCATTATATTCGAACGTTATTAAAATTGTGATCACCCCTTACCTGGATGTGGCTGTTCCAATTCCGCCAACAGGTGAATTATATATTACCGGAGATGGTACACCAAGTGGTTGGACTAATAGTCCGCCGGTTGCACAAAAATGTAATAAGGTAAGTAATACAGAATATAATATCACCATGGCTTTTTCGGGTGGTGGTAAATACTATAAGTTTCTGTCTACCTTAACACAATGGCAGCCACAATATGGTGGAAACAGTGCTACAGGTGGCGATTTTAGTGCTAATATGGGCGGCGGTAGTGATCCGGATGCCATTCCAACACCAGCCGTTGCAGGTAACTATAAAATAACGCTGAAATTTAAAACAGGAAAATACACTGTAGAAAAACTATAATCAACAACTAAAATGTATAAGATGAAAAATATTTTAAAAATCTTTTTTGCAACAATTACTGTTGCAGGTTTATTTGCAGCCTGTAAAAAAGTTGACAATCTGAAAAAGGTTGATGAATTGCCTGTTTATATATCTGGTGTTTCTCCAGTTTTAAGCAGTTCTCTGGCCACAGTGGCGCCTACACTTGCTGATACCAGCAATCCGGTGATCACTTTTTCCTGGACGGATCCGTTGTTTGCTAATATTCCTTCCACTACAAAGTATATACTTGAAATAGATTCTGCCGGAAAGAACTTTGGTATCGAAAATACCAAAACCGTATTTGGGGTATCAAGTACTTCTCTTACAGGCCGCGAATTAAATACCCTGTTACTGAACCTGGGTTTTAAACTTGGGGTTGCTCAAAGTATAGATGTGGTATTATTTGCTTCTTATAACAACAATAATGAAAGACGTATTTCAAATGTGGTTACCGTTAAAGTAACTCCATTTGCCGATCCTGCCGGTCTTTTTACAGCTAACTCATCTGTTACCTGTACTATTGGAAATGCCGACAATCCATCCAATGTTTTTTCATGGACCTCGGCTTTTAAAGGCTTTGCCGGTGCTGTAAATTATACATTGCAATATGATTCGGCCGGTAAGAATTTTGTAGCACCAATTGAAATACCGGTTGGCAACAATCTATTTGCATTGGCATTAAAACAAAGCGAAATGAATGCTACCGCATTAAACTCGGGTATCCCCGGCGGTAATGTGGGTAAAGTTGAGTATCGCATCAAAGCTGTTACCGCTTTGGGTGCACTTGTATTTTCGAATGTAGTTAATGTAACCATTCAAAGTTATGTACCTATTTTACGGGTTTATTTACCCGGTGGTTACCAGGGCTCTACCGGTAATGGTAACGATTGGGATCCTCCAACTGCACCAGAATTAATCAGAGACCTGCGTTCGAATGTGTTTAATAAAATGTATTACATCTATATTTATTTACCGGCTAATGCTGAGTTTAAAATAACTGTTGGCAGAAGTTGGAATATTAATTACGGTGGATCGGGCGGCGTATTATCCGGTGGCGGCAATAATCTGACTGTGCCAACTGCGGGTTATTACAGAGTGTCTGTTAACATCAGCAATATGACTTATAATATCATGGCTGGCCGTATGGGTTTTGTAGGTGGTGCAACAGGTGCCAACTGGGATCCTCCAAGTGTATTCCCTAATTATGCTTTAGGCAATTCGGGTACCAATCTTTTTGTAGGGTTAACTAATTTTACAACAGGCGAATGGAAACTGATTGATAATAATGCATGGGATAATGGAAGCCAATCGGTGAGTGAAACCAGAAGTTATGGTACACCAGGCGGAGACGGAAGTACATTACAGGTTAA
>CANKNL010000062.1 GCA_947483345.1 Chitinophagaceae bacterium
GCCAAAATCAGTTAGGGGTTGTGGATGAATGCTATTCAACAAAACGATTGTATCATGTATGCATCCACCATTGCTCATGACCTTTAAGTACACGTTAAACGGCCCCGTATCGGCATATAAATGAGATGGATTTTTAAGTGTTGATATATTATTGTTTCCGCTTGAGGGGTCATCAAAATCCCATACATAGCGAAAAGCATTTTCAGTTCCATTTGAAATATGCGACAGGTTGATGAAGTTTACTGTGCCATCAGGCAAACAAACAGAAGGCGGGAATTTAAAATCTGCAACCGGTTTAGGTAAAATAGTAAAAGGAATTGCCGAGCCGGCTACGCTAGGTGTATCGCATTCACTTAAAAGGGTATTGCCATCGCTGCCAGACCTTAATATGATTTGAAAATTACCAGGCTGCAACAGGGTTGTAGTAAAATGAACAATGAGTCGTTTTGTTAATCCATTTACACAATTTACGGGTGTAGCATAACTGATGATAACTGGATATGTGCCGGTGATGATAAAGTCACTGCCGTCTGCAGCAACCGAACTGCATTTAATATGCTCAGGAAAAATAAGTACTAATGAATCAGTGCTGCAAGTATTGTTAGTTAGGCTGTCAAAGGGTACAGGTAAAGGTGAACGAACCGAAAAAGGAATGGATTCACCAGGAGGTAAATCATTATCACAAAGATCTAATAATGTATTGGCATCAGAACCGTTTTGGGCAACTAAGTTATAGTAACCAAAAGGTAAAGGTGAACTAAAGCTGAGCAGTACCGAATCCATATCAAAAGCACCTGCACAACCAATGCCAAGTGCATTAATAATATTCGCAGCTGGTGGGCTGATTCTAAAATCAGAACCATCAATTGCCAAACTGCTGCATTTCATATGTTTATTAAGTTTTACCATAATTTTACTGCCATCACAGTTTGCCCGGTTGGCATTTATTAGGTGTGGTGGTATGGTATCGGTAATCACTGCCGTATTGCCATCTCCGCCAAAAGACAGACCATAACCTAATTGTGAATCGGCAAAATGGCTTATCAATAATAGGTATTGATGTCCGGTAATTAGATCGGGCATTTTACTAAACCGGTTAACACCCAAGCCCTGACACTCAAATAATGAAGTTCCACCCAAAGCGTCTGATGCGCCTGTTACTCCGGATTCGCCAGACCAATTGCAAACAACAAACATGGTCGTGTCTGTATAAACATCCTGCGGGGTTTTACCGGTAACATCAAATAGCTGCCAGTCATAATCTTCATCAATACTGTTTGGGGTAACCAAAAAAGCAAGTTTGCCGCTGCTAAAACAGGTAAATTTATACCAAAAAGGATTTTTGTCGGTAATGATAGAATCCGGGTCAAAGCAGGGTGATGGAATCAGTCTTCGGCCGCAATAGGGTACTGTATCCTGGTGAAAAACGGCAGTGCCACAAACCGGAAATGCCGTTTCTGGATTTTGGCCTAATAGGTTGCAGGGGGTTTGCGCATTTATAGTAACTGATATCAGTAAGAGTAATATTACAAATAGGAGTCGTTTATTATGCAGCATAATTTTTTAAATGATTCGAACTGCAGTTTATTTGTTGCCTGTAAAAAATGGATTGCTGCAGTAAATATTATCCTTTAAAGAGAACCAACAAGTTACCCAGTTTTTCTTTGAGATCCCTGCGGTGAACGATAAAGTCTAAAAACCCATGCTCTAAAAGAAACTCGCTGCGTTGAAAACCTTCAGGAAGATCTTTTTTAATGGTCTCTTTAATTACCCTTGGGCCAGCAAACCCGATGAGTGCATCAGGTTCGGCACAAATCACGTCGCCCAGCATGGCAAATGACGCTGTGGTACCACCAAAAGTAGGATCGGTACATAAAGAGATATAAGGTATTTTGTGATCACTGAGTTGTGATAATTTTCCGGATGTTTTAGCCAGTTGCATTAAAGAAAAAGCACTTTCCATCATTCTGGCTCCGCCACTTTTATTGATGATCATAAAAGGCATGTTATGTTGTATGCAAAAATCGCAGGCGCGGCTTATTTTTTCACCCATTACACTTCCCAGGCTTCCGCCAATAAACTCAAAATCCATACAGGCTATAACCAGATCATTTTCATTAACCTGGCCATGGGCTACAGTCATCGAATCGTGAATACCTGTCTTGGTATACGTTTCATCTAATCGTTTCCCATATGCTTTTAAGTCAACAAAATTTAAAAAGTCTTTGGACCTGATATTTGCAAATAGTTCTGTGTACTGGTTATTATCAAATAATATTTCAAAATATTCCTGACTGCCAATGCGGTGATGGTAATCGCATTTAGAGCATACAAAATTGTTTTCAGCCAGTTCCGAAACCGTGCAAGTGTATTTGCATGAAGGGCATTTTGACCATAAACCTTCGGGGGCATCTTTTTTATCTTTGGTAGATGTTAGTATGCCTTTTTTCATTCGTTTAAACCAATTAGCCTTATTGGCTTCAGCCGAACCCTCTTCACCGGCTAAACTGGCATCAAAGTCTTCTTCTTTTTTCATAATTAAAAGCGCCTGTTTTTTTTGGGAAAAGTAAATAACAGGTATGTATTATTTTAAAGATTTCCGAAGTTTTAAAAACTGAAAAAACTTAGGCATTTCTATTTATACAATTTAAATCTTCAAAAGCAACCTCCAGTCTTTTTATAAAACTTTCTTCGCCCTTCCGTAACCATACTCTGGGGTCATAATTTTTTTTATTTGGTTTATCTGCACCATCCGGGTTGCCTAATTGCCCCTGTAAATAGGCCTCATTTTTTTTGTAATTTTCTAAAATGCCTTCCCAGAAAGCCCATTGTAAATCGGTATCAAGATTCATTTTTATGGCACCATAACTAATCGCTTCTCTTATTTGATCTTGAGGAGATCCGCTACCACCATGAAATACAAAGTAAACTGGTTTTTCGGCTGTGTGTAATTCTTTAGTAATAAAATCCTGACTATTTTTTAAAATAACGGGCGTTAATTGTACATTACCCGATTTGTAAACGCCATGTACATTACCAAATGCCGCTGCTACAGTAAATAGTTTTCCCACTTTGCTTAACTCGGTATAAGCATAAGCCACATGTTGTGGTTGTGTATAAAGCTTTGCATTATCAATGTCACTGTTATCTACGCCGTCTTCTTCGCCACCGGTTACCCCCAATTCTATTTCAATGCTCATGCCTAATGGCGACATACGTTTATAAAATTCAACCGAAGTCGCAATATTTTCTTCAATCGGTTCTTCAGATAAATCAAGCATATGAGAACTGTATAAGGGTTGCCCTTTTTCTTTATAAAATTGTTCGCCGGCATCAATCAGTCCACTTACCCAGGGTAACCATTTTTTTGAAGCATGGTCGGTATGCAAAACCACAGGTACACCATAGTATTTTGCTACATTATGAATATGTAATGCGCCCGACACGCCACCTGAAATATTAGCCTGTAAATTGTCGTTCGGCATGCCTTTTCCTGCTATAAATTGAGCCCCGCCATTACTAAATTGAATAATCACCGGGGAATTAACTTTTGCTGCCGCTTCTAAAGTTGCATTAATGGTGTTTGTACCAATTGTGTTTACGGCAGGTAAAGCAAATTGATTGTCTTTAGCATCGTTGTAAAGTGCTTCTAATTCGGCTCCAAATAAAACGCCGGAACTATATTTACTCATAGGTAGTTGTTTTTTACAAATGTAAGAAAGATGCCCCATTAATAAAAGCCTGTAGGATAACAATACTTAATTAATCACATTAAGGGGTTTAAAGGATTGAAGAGTTGACTGCCTTAATACAAGTTTGTGCAATTAATCAAAACGATTGTATGTAATTATAATATAATGTATGGCGTTATGCTGTATGTTGTTGATGATTATTTTTAAGCCAGATTTTAAGCATGAATACAATTGATCACTCTTGTATTTTACATGGTTTAAAAATTATAAATAAACTTTTTGTTTTAAAAGTAAATTAAAAAGTGGGCTATTGATCTCAATGAGCAAATAAAAAAAACTTCCAAAGTTTATTAACGTATCAATAAACTGAGGAAGTATAATTTTAAACCAGCTAAGCACAAGCCAGTTTCTCAGGATTTCCTCTGGGTCTGCTTTCTTAAGGGGGTTACCTTATTGATAGTAGTCCAAAATAATTTTTAATCCCGGTTTCAGTGTTTTTCATTTTCGCCATTATCGCTTTTTAGGGCATAGGCAGGATATTGGTTTCTTTGGTTTTCGGCCATCATCGCTTTTTACAGCATAGGCAGGATATTGATTCTTTTGGTTTTTTGCCATGATCGCTTTTTACAGCATAGGCAGGATATTGGTTTTCATTACTTTTAGATCTTTTTGGTTTTTCTATAAGATCAGATCTTAAAGCGATATTGGTTTTCAAGCATAAAAAGAAGTTGACTGATATTGGATTGTTTGTTGGTTCTTCACAAACATAGGATTCAATATTTTAGTCTTTACTTTGGATCTTGGATAATGATTGATATTTAATTTCTATCAATCAACTTCTGACACAAAGATGCATCAGTTTTTTAGTTTGGTATAGAGCGATATTGCTCTTTTTTTGGTGTATTGAAATTACTTAACGAATCGTAGATATGCATACCGGGCCATAGGAGGGTTACGTGGCAGTGTATCGTAAAACTACGCATCTTACTTAAATACTGAAATGGCTCTGTTTCGCAAGCAATACATACCTATAATGCAGTGCTGCATTGTGTTTTAACTCAAAATTGGCAGTAGTGGATTTATTTTGTCAGGCTTTGAATAATGTCATATTTAGTAACAATATGAAAGGCGCCACTGTCGTCTTTACTTAATACCGCACCATTTTCTTTGGTAATAAAAGTACTCAGGCGCTCAACTGTTGTTTCAAAAGCCACTTCGGGATATGGATTTTCCATGACGGAGAAAACAGTTTGTATTTTTATATCGGGGTTGCTTAGTATTTTATTGAATAGGCCACTAGCAGAAATAGCACCAACATTGATCTCATTGTCCATTACCGGTATGTTTTCAATATCATATTTCTTCATCAATTCAATTGCTTCGGCAACAGTATTGTCTTTTTGCAAATGAATTAATCGTTGTGTGCCCCGGCCACCAACCAGGTCTTTAAATGTTTTTACATCTAAAAAGCCCCGCTCAAGCATCCACTGGTCGTTATACACTTTGCCTACATACCTACTGCCGTGATCATGAAAAATTAAAACCACCACATCTTCTTTTGTAAGCAGATCTTTACCACCGGCCCCTTTGGCTAACTGCAACATGCCTTGCAGGCAACTGCCGGCACTATATCCGCAAAACATACCTTCTTCTTTAGCAATGCGGCGGGCCATCACTGCGCCATCCTTATCAGTAACTTTTGTAAAGGCATCAATAAAACTCATATCGTAATTGGCAGGAACAAAGTCTTCTCCAAAACCTTCACTGATGTAAGGATAAACCTCTTTTTGATCTAGTTCACCGGTTTCAAAATATTTTTTTAATAAAGAGCCATAACTATCTACGGCCCAAACTTTTATGTTTGGATTTTTCTCTTTTAAAAATTTGCCTGTACCTACTATGGTTCCACCTGTTCCGGTGGCCACAACCAGATGCGTAACTTTACCTTCGGTTTGTTCCCATATTTCCGGTCCGGTCTGTTCATAATGTGCATCCCGATTGGCTAAATTATCATATTGATTAACATACCAACTATTGGGTACTTCTGTTGCCAGCCGTTTAGACACCGAATAATAACTTCGTGGATCTTCGGGTTCAACATTTGTAGGGCATACAATCACTTCGGCACCAACAGCTTTTAAAATATCAGCTTTTTCTTTTGATTGTTTATCTGTAGTTGTAAAAATACATTTATAGCCCTTTACACAAGCAGCTAAAGCAAGTCCCATACCGGTATTGCCGCTGGTGCCTTCAATAATGGTTCCTCCGGGTTTAATTTTCCCCTCCAGCTCGGCTACTTCCAGCATTTTTAAGGCCATACGGTCTTTAATGGAGTTTCCGGGATTGAAGTATTCAACCTTTGCTAAAACCGTACAGGGCAGGTTTTTAGTGATACTGTTTAGCTTTATCAGCGGGGTATTGCCAATCGTTTCTAAAATATTATTAAGCCACATAGAAGGTTCGTTTTTTGGCGCAAAGGTAATGCAATGAATTGAGGCAAAGCCATGATCTACAAATTACCAATTAGAAAAGAATCCACAGGCTTTAATTATATATGTCTACATGTTATACAATAATTAAAAGCCAACTTTGTATTGTTAAATATCCACAGACAAAACCTGATCCACAAACAATACCTGTAAAATAAAATATCCGAACAAAGACCAATTGAATATAACGCCGAAAGCAATGATAGTAAGGTTTAAAACTTAGTCATTATTGTTACCGACATATAGCCTCCCTCTGGGAGGCTTTTTACTTATTCAATAGTTCAATGGCCTTTTTAATCATCTCGTCTGATGTATTTATTACTTCAAAAAATCCTTCATTCCGCCATAATTGACGGGCAATTGAAGACTTGATACGATTGATAAAATCTGTTTTTTCTGCGGCTGATGTGGGTTCTGAATGAGCCGAATCCTTTGTTGCTAAGAGCATAAACTGTTTCCAGTGGTCATCTGTAAGAGAAAAGTCATTTATAAATTCACGTGGTGTTTTAAATGTTTTTAACTGCGTTAGATTTTGTAAATAGAAATGATAGGCAAAATTGGCAATACTGCCATTGTTATAGATCATTGCAGCGCTTTTACTCAATTTAGCGGTATCTATATTGATGATATAATCGGGTGTTATACCACCTTTACCAAATACAATTTTACCAGCTTTGGTTTTATATATTTTTTCGGATTTATTTAATATAGAATCCGCTGTTTTGGTTTCTGTTACATGTGTGCGATTGGTGATTTCATCATAATACGCTTTACCGCCATTGATATATGGACGTTGAATACTTCTTCCTACTGGTGTAAAGTATCTTGCAATTGTTAAGCGCAAAGCACTTTTATCACTCAGGTCAAATTGTTCCTGTACAAGGCCTTTTCCAAAGGTTCGTCTGCCTACAATGGAGGCCCTGTCCCAATCCTGAAGTGCACCAATTAATACTTCACTCGCACTGGCAGTACCTTCATCAGCCAAAACGATGAGTGTCCCCTTTTCAAACTGGCCATTGCGCCGGCACCGGTATTCTTTTTTTTCTATGTGTTTGCCTTCGGTATAAGTAATCAATTTATCGCCATCTAAAAATTCGTCTGCTATTTCAATGGCTTCTTCCAGTATACCGCCACCATTGCCCCTTAAGTCAAGTATCAGTTTTTGTAAACCGGCTTTTTTTAAGGCTTCCAGCGATTGCATAAATTCACGATAGGTAACTGATGAAAATTTATTCAGCCTGATATAACCAATGTTTGTGGTGATCATGTAACTGGCGTCTATACTGCTTAACGGGATGGCATCACGTGTTATAGTAGCCTGTTTTTTGATCAGGTTACGTAAATAAGTTATAGTCACTTTTGTACCCCTGTCACCACGTAATAATTTCCTGAAATCGTCAGCATTTGTATGATTACCGGCTACCACACTATCGTTAACACGTATAAATTTATCCCCTGTTAATAAGCCCGCTTTAAATCCCGGACCATCTTTTAATACGTTGATAACATGAAGGGTATCATCAAAAATGTTGAATTCAATACCAATACCAAAAAATTTACCGGCCAGGTCTTCATTTACCTGTTGTAATTCTTCGGCAGGGATGAACACAGAGTGGGGGTCTAATTTACCCAGCATGGCCTGAATCGCCTGATCGGCCAAAGAATCTATTTGTACATCATCTACATATCGGTTTTTAATCAGATCCATAATCTCCTGTACCGGCCTTCTTTTTTCTGCAAAAAAGAAACTTTTTCCAGGCATATTATCCCGCATTTTATATCCCATGTACATACCAATGATCATTGACACACTGAAAAGTAGGGGTAGCCAAACCTGTATTTTTTTTGTATTCATTTTGCAAAGTTAATTTTTTGAAGCGAGCCTCCCATATTTTATAAAGTATTTCATGCTAATGATTTATCTTCAATCTGAAATTTTAAAAAAAAATAATGGCGATTAAATTGATAGCAGACAGCGGTTCAACTAAAACTGAATGGTGTTTGTTAAATGAAAAAACAAAAAAAACCTTTTACACACAGGGGCTCAGCCCTTATTTTTTATCTGAAGAGCAAATTGAATACATCATTACAGAAGAACTTAAATGCAAATTTCCGAAGACTGAACCGGATGAGATTTTCTTTTATGGTACGGGATGCAGCAATGCTGATAATGTAAAATTGGTGAAAAAAGCCATTCATAAGGTATTCACACATGCTAAAATTTATGTTGATCATGATCTGATGGGGGCTGCAAAAGCGCTTTGCGGCCATGAAAAAGGCATTGCCTGTATTTTAGGAACGGGCTCTAACTCCTGTTATTATAATGGAAAAAAAATTGTAAAAAACAGTCCGGGCCTTGGTTATGTATTAGGCGATGAAGGCAGTGGTGCTTACTTGGGCCGAAAAGTAATTCAGCATTTTTTGTATAATACCTTTGATGAAGATTTAATGGATCGTTTTAATGCCAAATATAATACCAACAGCGATGAAATACTGACCGCTGTTTATAAAAAACCTTTGCCAAACCGTTATCTGGCTGCATTTACAGGTTTTTTGGTAGAAAACAGGGGGCATTATATGATTGAGAATATGATAGAAGATAGTTTTAATGATTTCTTTTTTAATCATATTTTTAAGTATCGCGAAAGTTGGACCATGCCCATTAATTTCACGGGTAGTGTGGCCTATGGTTTTAGGGATGTATTGAAAGATATGTGTAATTCTTATGAACTTCAATTGGGAAAAGTAATTAAAAAACCAATGGACGGATTGGTAAAATTTCATCAGTAAAATATGTCATTTAAAAGTATTACAGAATCGGAATCCAAGCACAGGCATCTTGAGCACATGTCGGTATACGATGTACTATCTCATATTAACGGGGAGGATAAGACAGTTCCTGCTGCCATTGAGAAAATATTGCCCCAAATTGAGCGATTGGTTCAGGTCATTGTAGATAAAATGCTGATGGGAGGACGCTTGTTTTATATCGGTGCCGGCACCAGTGGCCGATTGGGTATTGTGGATGCCAGCGAATGTCCGCCTACGTTTGGAGTTCCCTACGGTTTGGTTATTGGTATTATTGCCGGTGGATTTAAAGCCATTACCGAAGCAGTGGAATTTGCAGAGGATGATTTACAACAGGGTTGGCTAGATCTCAAGCAGTATTCGGTAAATGAACAGGATGTAGTGATTGGCATTGCGGCAAGCGGAACTACACCTTATGTCATTTCAGCTTTGCAGAAATGTAAAGAACACAATATCATTACGGGAAGTATTTCTTGTAATCCTAATGCCCCAATCAGTGCGGCTGCAGATTATCCTATTGAAGCTATAGTGGGGCCCGAGTTTGTAACCGGAAGTACCCGCATGAAAAGCGGCACTGCCCAAAAATTAATTCTCAATATGATCTCTACTGCCGTGATGATACAGTTGGGAAGGGTAGAGGATAATAAAATGGTAAATATGCAACTGACCAACGATAAACTGGTTGATCGGGGAGTTAAAATGCTAATGGAAAAAGCGCAAATAAATGACTATGAAACGGCCCGTACGTTATTATTAAAAACGGGTAGCGTAAAAACGGCCTTTGAAAGTAACCGTTCATAAAAAAATCTTGTTTGATATATGTAATTTGATTAATTTACGTATCATAAATTAAAATAAAAACAACACTTATGAATTTTAAAATTTTACTTACAACAACTTGTATTGCAGTTAGCTTTTGTGTTTCGGCACAGGATGCCAACAAAACCTTTGCAATAACCGGGGATGGTAATCATGATTTTATGTGGATGAATATTCGCCAGGTTGATATGACCACAGGAAAAATCATTCAGGATGTTTATCAAAGAGATAAAACAGTATCTGTGATGATAGACGCTGATACAAAACGCCAGGTAATGGCCGGGCAAAAGCCTACCGAAACCATGGTTGCTGCTGCAGCATATGATAAAAATCAAAACAAATTATTTTTTACACCCATGCGTGTTGGAGAATTACGCTGGCTTGATCTGAATGCAAAGGGAGATGCTCAAAAATATTATACAGTTACGTCATCCTTGTTGAACAGCAATGAGGCTTTAAATGACGAAGCCAATCATTTTACCCGAATGGTCATTGCAGCAGATGGCAATGGCTATGCTTTAACTAATGATGGCAGCCGGTTGGTGAAATTTACAACTGGTAAAAAAGTGTCCATTACCGATTTGGGGGCTGTTGTTGATGATGAATCAAACAAAACGGTTTCTATTAAAAATAAATGTACCAGCTGGGGTGGTGATATGATTGCCGATGCATACAATAAACTCTATATCATTTCAGCCAGTCATTATGTTTTTTCTTTGGATATAAATAGCCGGGTTGCCAAACAAATTGGATATATAACCGGTTTACCGGCTAATTACAGTACCAATGGCGCTGCTGTTGATAACGATGGCCATATTGTTGTAGCCAGTGCCAATACTTTTGCCGGATACTACAAATTTTCATTAAAAGATTTTGTTGCCACCTTAATTGAAGGCTCAGATTTGGTGTATAACGCTTCTGATCTGGCCAATGGAAATCTTTTATACCAAAAAGAAGTCGATGCAGCTAAATCGTTTACTGACTATAAACCAATTGTGCCGGTTTTAACCAATGAAGCACATATTTTCCCAAATCCCGTAACAACAAATGAATTTAATATTTATTTTGAAGGACAGGCAGCTGGAAAATATAATGTTACCATTACCGACCTGTCGGGAAAACCTCTTTTGAACAGGCTAGTTACCGTTAATGCTAAAACACAAATTGAAACAGTTCCATTAAACAGAAGCTTTGCAAAAGGGATGTATATGGTTAAAGTAACTGATGCCAGCAATAAATTTATTTTTACAGAAAGAATAGTTGTGCAATAAAAATATTATGGTTATTAAGTGTAAGGGGTTGTCAGATTTTGACAACCCTCTTTTTTTATTTTTATAACAACCTGATTTTATTTACCTGAATTTTCAGAAATTTGCAGGTCTGTATATGTTAACCTCATTAATGAGTATTTCTTGCAGGATATAGAACCATATTACAATTGGCGGCATTTATATATAGCCGAAGAGGATCAGCTTTCTCCTTTTTACCACCGTACATACAGTGAATTTGAATTTTCCAATACGGTTTATAATTATTATATTCATCCGCAATGGGATGATTTTGGTTCGCGAACATTATACCTGAAGGTTTTGTTTATTGACTATGAACAACATTTTGTCATTATCGAATTATTGGGTGAATGGAATGATGCCATTGAAAATGATATCATGACGCTGAGGCGAAATATTACCGATATGATGGTTGATCAGGGGGTCATCAAATTTATCATTATAGCAGAAAATGTATTGAACTTTCACAGTAGTGATGACAGTTATTATGAGGATTGGCGTGAACAATTGGATGACAGTGGAGGATGGGTAACGCTTTTGAATATGCCCATACAAAGTCAGTACGATTTTATAGCAGCCAGGATAAACAACTATATTGAACTGGTTGATTTTCCTCAATGGAGAACTTTGAAACCTGAGCTTGTTTTTCAGCAATTGGAGGAAGGGATGGGTAAAAAACTTAATGGAACAGATTTACACAGGACTGATTAGTATCATAAATAATTTGTTATAAAAACAGGTCATTGAGATTGTTTTAAGTTTCAGCTGTCGTACTTTTGTAGTCCAATCTTTAACAGATCAATTCAAACTCTAACGCTTTATATATGACCTGGAAAAATTTATTCACTTCTTCAATTGGTAAAAAATTAATCATGGGCCTTACGGGTCTTTTTTTAGTTATTTTCTTAATCGTACATGTTGGTGTAAATGCCTGCATTTTTGTTAATGACGGAGGCGAAACATTTAATACAGCCGCTCATTTCATGAGTCATAACTGGCTGATACGGATTTTTGAGATCGGCTTATTTGCTGGTCTTATTCTTCATATCTTACAGGGCCTCATGCTGTGGAAACAAAATCGTGCAGCAAGACCTGTAAAGTATGCAGTAAATGCAGCTGCAGCAAACAGCAAATGGTATAGCCGCTCCATGGGCTTATTGGGTACATTACTTTTATTCTTTTTAATCATTCACATTTCTAAATTTTTTATCGATACTAAGATAGCCATGTATGCTAATGGTGGCGCCAATGATGCCAGCCAGAATTTATTTGAAGAAATGAAAGCGGAGTTTCAAAAATGGTGGGTGGTGGTGATCTATGTTATTGGTGTTATTTCATTATTTTGGCATTTGGTACATGGTTTTCAAAGTGCCTTTCAAACATTGGGCATACATCATAAAAAATATACGCCAATCATTAAGCTCTGTGGCATCGGCTACTCCATTATCGTGTGTATATTGTTTGCTTTAATGCCGGTTGCTCTTTATTTGGGATGGGTCAACTAATTTAATAAATAACTGATTAATTAATCTACTAATAACAATACAATGTCTTTAGATTCAAAAATACCACAAGGCGAAATGGATAAAA